>JBKOWC010000326.1:0-4806 GCA_046724215.1 Pseudomonadota bacterium
CTTGTCCGCGCTGACCGAGATCATGGTAGCCCGCTTGCAGACAATGAGCTGGAACGAGGCGAGGCGACGCATGGAATGCCTCGAGAAGATCCGCAATCGGCTCAAATCATCTTGAATGTTTCCAGGTGGGTCAGCGTGAACCTCGAGCCACTTATCGTCGTCAGCACGTGCTTGATCACTCGCCGACAACTTCCTTGCCTGGGTTTGCTGTAGGTAAGCTGACTATCCACGGAGTTGGCCTTGCACGTGAATCCAGGCTGCGGGACACGGGGCCCGGAAGACTTCATTCCTTGCTGCGGCGCCCTGATCAGAACGCAAAGGCATAGATGCGGTTATCGGCGGCGACATAGAGATGTCCGCCGGCCGCCAGTATCGTGCCGAAGTGGCGCAGTCCGGCCATGGGTGTGCCGGTTGCGCCCGTCAACTCCTCGCCGGTGTCGCCGCGATAGGCGTGCAACCGGTTGTCGCCTTCGGAGCCCGCGACCCACACGATGGGATCGGCGCCGCTCTCGTCGGAAGTCGTCACGATAGGCGCACCTCTGCCGTCGAGAGCGCCGCACCATGCGGTGCTCATCGCGGGCTCGGGCGCGGCCCGGATTCTGAGCACGGTGAGACCGACGTTTCGCTCTTGCTTCGGACAGTCGGCGCCTTCGCCCTGGAAGGCGACCAGCACGCTGTCGCCCAGGCGGAATGCCGCCGGCGCGGCGCGGATCGCCTCCGGCGAGACCACTTGGGTGGCGAGCGCTCCGCCGATGCCGCCGAGGTTCCGCCGATCGAGCAGATAGGCCTTGCCGTCCTTGCCGAGCGCCAGCAGAAGCGGGACCGAACCGCCGGCGCTCGGCACGTCCAGCGCCAGCGGGTTGCTGCCGCCGAGGTCGGCGTCGTCGCCGTCGAGTTCCTTCCAGTTGCGCGGCGCGAAGAAGTCCCGGGATTCTGTCGGTCCTTTCAAGTCGAGGCCGAGGCGGATCACCGCTTCGCCATCGGACCAGTCTTCCGCGTCCATGGTGTTGCCGGTCGCCACGAACAAGGATTGACCGTCATAGCTCATCCCACCCGGCGCCCAGATGCCACCGCCGCGCGCGTGGGTTTGCCAGGCAATCACGTTCGTCGGGCCATGCAGCGATACGCCGACCACCCAGCCGCGATAATCGCCGCAGTCGCCGAAATGACCGCCGTACGGGACGTACACGCGGGACCCGGCGATGGTGAGGGCGCTGCGCTGGTTCTGGTCGCGGGAAGTGAAGTGCAGGGCCTTCCGTTCCAGCGCCTTCGCCACGTCCACCGGCCATCCCGACGAGATGGATCCATCGCGCAGCGAGAGAGCGAAAATGAGATGCTGCGGACCCTCGGTTTGGCGCATGAACGCGTCCAGATAAATGCTCTGCGAAGCCGGGTCGATCGCGGGCGTTCCCGTGATGCCGGCCGGATGGATGTTGCCGCAGGACAAGGCGGAGCTTGGAACCGGGACCCCCAGCCATGTCTTCCAGACGGTCTTCCCCCGCTCGGCATCCAAGGCGTAGACGACGTTGCTCTCGGTCACGACGATGAGAAGGTCGGCGCCGCTGCCCGGCGGATGCCAATAGAGCGGCTGGGCATAAACGTGACCGGCGATATCGGTCTGAAACTCGGGAAGCGGCCGCGTCTTGCGGGCGCGATCCCATGTCAATCCGGGAACGACGTAGTGCCCGCTTCGCTCGGCGCCGTTGTGATATTCGATGACCGAAGGAGCGCTCGAGTCGGCCCAAGCCGATGGTAAGCCGAGAACGAGTGCGACTGCGAGTGCCCAGGGGAACGGCCTCATGTTGTGCCTTACTCCGTCGAACCATTGCGCGCGACAGCCGAACCGCGCGACCCGATCGGCGCCGCCTATCACGGCGTCACCGCCGTCAGATCGAGGGCGCGCATGCGCGTCGCGGCATCCATGGCGGCGGGCAGCTCGGACAACGGGAAGCACGCGACCTTGACCGCCGACAGGTCGAGGACGCCGCTCGCGACCATTGCTATGAGGCGCGCCGTCGCGTCTCTGGGATACATGAAGTTGCCGCAGACGCTCAAGTCGTTCGCGAGCATCTCGCCGACCGAAAGCGGCAGCGGCTCGCTGATGCTGCCCATGAGGACGAGGCGCCCGCCGCGGCCGAGGGCCTGCAGCGTTGCTAGCGTCGAATCCGCGCTCTTCGCCCGACCGACGATGTCGAGAGCCATATCGGCCCCGCCGCCGGCGGCCTCGCGTAAAGACGCGGCGTCCGCGGCAATCTCCCCGGCGAGCGGCACAACGATGACCCGGGCGCCGCCGGCTGCGCGCACGGCCTCCAGCGCCGCCTTGTCGCGACCTGCCGCCACGACTCGCGAAGCGCCCATGGCGAGCGCCATGAGGACTCCTGCCGATCCGTAGAAGCCGCTTGCCCCGTTGACGATCACGCTCTCGCCCGCCCGCAGCCCGCCGCGCAGCAATCCGCCATAGGGAACGATGAATTTCCCGATTGCAGCGAGGCGATCGGCGGCCATGTGATCGAGACCCGCGGCCGGCGTGACGCAGGCCGTGGGCAGATGCGCGTACTCGGCGAACACGCCGTCCGGCCAGTCGGCCTGCAGGGCAAGCGTCGAGTCCTCGACCCCGCCGAAGCGGGAAGCACCCATGGCGGTGAGCCCGATCAGGATCTGGGCCGGCGCCGCCGTGCGCTCGTCGACGACGTGATGCGGGCTCAGGACGACGCGCTGCCCGGGCTTCAGGTGATAGACGCCGGGACCGACCGACTCGATGACGCCGATTCCGTTCGTGCCCGGAACGAACGGTCCTCGCGGCAGGGCGTAGCCGAGCGAGCCGTCCACGACTTGGCGCATGTAGCTCAGCACCGGCGCGGCTTCCATCCGCACGACCACGCCGCCGGCGCGCGGCCGCGGCCTCTCGATCTCTTCAAGGGCGAAGCGCCCGCCGGGGCCGTGCAGCCTCCATGCCTTCATGGCGTCCTCCTCGATTCTTGGTCCGGGAGATATGGCGATCCGACCGGCGAATGACCACTTTGGCGCGGATTTGGCGGATCGCTTCCTGTAAGCTTCCTCGGGTTGCGTCTTGGCGAGGAGACGATGCAGGAAGTGGATCGGCTGTTGCAGCAAATCACGGGGCTCGCGGCGTCGCCGCTCGAACAGGCGACGACCATGCCGCCCGACGTCTACCGCAGCGCCGCACTCTATGGCCTGGAGCAGAAGCGGATCTTCGCGCAGGCCTGGCTGTGCCCCGGCCTTGCGGCCGACATCCCGAATGCCGGCGACTACATCACCTACTCGATCGGCGACCAGCCGGTCTTCAGCGTGCGCGGCGAGGACGGCCAGATCCGCAGCTTCGCCAATGTCTGCCTCCACCGCATGATGCGGCTGCTCGATGGCCGCGGCAACCGCCGGCGCATCGTCTGCCCCTATCACGCCTGGACGTACGAGATCAGCGGCCGTCTCTTCGGCGCGCCGCACATGAAGCGCACGCCGGGCTTCGAGCCGCGCCGGCTGTGCCTGCCGGAGATCCGCACGGAGGTGTGGAACGGCTGGATCTACGTCACGCTTGATCCGGGGGCGCCAAGCATCGGTCCCCAGCTCGCGCCGCTGCTCGAGGTCGTCGGCCGTTACGGCACGCCGGGCTACGTGCCCATCGTCACCGAGGACTATGCCTGGAACACCAACTGGAAGCTGCTGACCGAGAATTTCATGGAGGGCTACCACCTGCCGGTCGCCCACAAGCGCACCGTCGGCGCCTGGTTCCCCGCCGACGCGACCGAGTTTCCCACGGCAGCCTTCGATGCCTTCACCTATCAGACCTTCATCAAGGATCAGACCGCAAAGTACGGTTTGGCCCATCGCGACAACACGCGGCTCGACGGCCGCTGGCGCCACACCTCGGTGATGCCGACGGTCTTCCCGACCCACATGTACGTGCTGGCGCCCGACCACCTCTGGTATCTGTCGCTGCGGCCGAAGTCGATCGGCGAGGTGCAGATCCGCTTCGGCGCCGCCCTGGCGCCGGAGGTGCTCGCCTCACTTGAGGATCCGGACGCGGCCAAGCGCGAGCTCGTGACCTTCTTCGACCAGGTGAACGAGGAGGACCGCATGGTCGTCGAAGGCATCTACCAGGGCGCCAAGGCCCCGCTCTCGCGCCCCGGCCGCCTGAGCTGGCTCGAGCGCGAGATCCACGACTTCATCGGCTACCTGGCGCGCCGCCTCGCCGGCTGGAGCGGCGCGGCGACGCGAACGCTCGACGTGGCGGAGTAGGGGCGACCGGCAGGTCGCTGTCTCTCCTCAGCGCGGGCAGGCGGGCGACCTGCCGGTCGCCCCTACTTCGGGCTACACGCTGTAGTAGCGCTTGTACTCGATCGGGTGCGGCGTGTGCTCGAAGTCGTAGATCTCCTCCCACTTCAGCTCGATGTAGCTGTTGATGAGGTCGTCGGAGAACACGTCGCCCTTCTTGAGGAAGGCGAGGTCGGCCTGGAGATGGCCGATCGCCTCGCGCAGGCTCCCGCACACCGTCGGCACATCCTTCAGCTCCTCCGGCGGCAGGTCGTAGAGGTTCTTGTCCATGGGATCGCCGGGATGGATCTTGTTCTCGATGCCGTCGATCCCGGCCATCAGCATGGCGGCGTAGGCCAGGTACGGATTGGCCGACGGATCGGGGAAGCGCACCTCGACGCGCTTGCCCTTCGGGCTCGCCACATAGGGGATGCGGCAGGAAGCCGAACGGTTGCGCGAGGAGTAGGCCAGCAGCACCGGCGCCTCGAATCCCGGGATCAGCCGCTTGTAGCTGTTGGTCGTCGGGTTGGTGAA
>JBKOWC010000044.1:0-10985 GCA_046724215.1 Pseudomonadota bacterium
CGATGGCAACCACCTCGTCGGCGGAGCGGGCGAAGGCGACGGCATCGGGCGCATGCAGTGCATGGTAGGACTCGTCCCGGCCGTGCTGATCGCGCACCGCCGGCGTCGTCGACAGGCGGTCACCCAGCAGCTGCCGGAGCCGCTCGAAGAGCGCGTCCGGCAGGGCGTGCCCGGCCGCTGCAGTCACCGATGTCTGCGCCTGGATCGTCATGCGCCACCTCGTGCAGGATCGGCGCCGACCGGCCAATCCTGTTGCTTAGCCTAGGCGCCTGTCGGCGGTCCCGCAATGCGGTTTCTCGCCGATCCGAACGGGCTAGGGCGCCGTGCTGATGGCCGGGGCGTTCAGGCGAGACGGGCGGCGACGACCGCCGGCTCGGTTTCGTAGGCGGCGGCGACCGACTGGAACGCGGCGGCGACCGGGGTGCGCGCCAGCCGCCGCGCGAGCGTGAGCGAGGCGATCGCGGTCGCGATGGCAGCCCCCCAGGCGATGGCCGGCATCGTGACGAAGGCGGCGCTTTCGTAGGACAGCAGCACCGCCCACGCCGCGGCCAGCGCGCCGCCGCCGCCGATCGCAGCGAGCCGCACCGGCGACCACAGCGGCAGGCGCACGCTGCACATGCCCTGAACGGCAACGGCGATCGGCGCGACGATGAGGATGGCGACGACGTGGTCCAGGCTGACGCCGAGCACGACGAGGGCGAGGACGGCAACCAGGACCGCCCGCCTCCGGCCGGAAAGAATGTCGTCGACGACGATCATGCTCCGCAGCTCCGGCGACCGCCGCAGGCCATCGCCTGGCGGTCGCGCGTGAACGCACTTCAACCCACAACTCTAGGCTGAGAATCCTTGCAAATATGTGAACGACGCGGGAGCGGCGTCAGGTCAGGCCGGAGCCGGACGGAGCGCCAGCCGGCGCATGGCGCGGCGGCGGGAGATTTCGTACCAGAGTGCCCCGACGATCGTCAGCGTCACCAGGATGAGCGCCAGGGCATTGATCGTCGGGGTGATTCCGCTTCGCACCCGCGAGAAGACATAGACGGTGAGCGTGTCGTAGGTGCCGCGCGTGAACAGCGTCGTGTTGAAGTTCTCCACCGACTGGAAGAAGGCGACCGCGGCCCCCGCCCCGATCGCCGGATAGAGATGCGGCAGCAGGATGCGGCGGACCACCTGCGCGTGGCTGGCGCCGAGATCGAGCGCGGCCTCCTCGAGCGCGCGGTCGAAGCTTTGCAGCCGCGCCAGCACGAGCAGCATGACGAAGGCGGCGATGTACGAGGTCTGGCCGATCGCGGACAGGTGCAGGCCCGCCGGCACCGAGAATTTGTTCCAGAAGAGCAGCGTCGAGATGCCGATCACGGCGCCCGGGGTCAGGACCGGCGCGATCATGAAGCCGTAGAGCACGGAGCGGGCCGTGCCGCCGATGCTGTTGATGAGGATCGCCGCCGCGGTGCCGATCGGGACCGACATGGCCACGACGGCGAGCGCGACGAAGATCGTGTTGCGGAACGACACCCACATCCGTCCGTCGTTCCACAGATCGAGGAACCAGCGGTCAGTCCAGCCGACCCAGGGATAGACCGACGGGAAGCGCGAGTCGTTGAACGCCGCACCGCCCATCACGATCAGCGGCAGCAGCATGTAGGCGAGGAAGACCACCATGTAGGCGTGGAAGAGCCAGTTGGATTTCCGGGCGTTCATGGCAGGCTCACTTCGCGATGTCGGAAAGACGCACGCGGAACACCCGCATGACCAGCGTGACGAACACGGTGCAGATCAGCATGAGCAGGAAGGCGTAGGCGGAGCCCGTGTTCCAGTCCTGCGATTCGAACATCCACTGCTGGATGATCTCGGTGAACCAGCGCGACGTGGTCGAGGCCAGCAGGGTCGGCACCAGGATCGACCCGGCCGAGAGCATGAACACCGTCACCGCCCCCGACGCGATGCCGGGCTTCGCGTGCGGCAGGATCACGCGCCAGTGCGTGCGCCACCACGGCGAGCCGAGGTCCTCGGCCGCCTCGATCTGGTTGGTGTCGAGCGACTGCACGGCGTTGTAGACCGGGAACAGCATGAACAGCACGTAGGTGTAGACGAGGCCGATGATGATGCTGCGGAAGCCGGAGATCCAGCGCACCGGCTGATCGATGATGCCGAGGCCGATGAGGCCGTAGTTGAGCGGGCCTTTCAGCGCCAGGATGATGAACCAGGCGAACGACCGCAGGATCTCGCTGACCCAGAGCGGGATCAGCAGCAGCAGGAAGAGCGTGGGCACGACCGCGCTCGTCGCCACCTTGGACAGGTAGTAGGCGAGCGGATAGGCGATGGCGAAGCAGAGCACCGTGACGATGCTGCTGTAGAGGATCGTCACGAAGAACACCCGGATGTGAATCGGGCTCTCGAAGAACGTCAGGTAGTTGTTCAGGCTGTAGACGTCCTTGGGACCGCCCATATCGGCGACCTGCAGGTATGGCCGGAAGGAATTCTCGAACAGGTAGAGGTAAGGCAGGATCACGAGCACGAGCAGCCAGAAGGCCGTGAGGACGACGAAACCCCCGGCGAGCGGGGCGCCGTAACGCCGAACCAGCTCGCTCATGCCGCGCGCGCCCCCGAAGGGCCCACCTCGTCGGCGAGAATGAGCGCCTGTTCGGGCGCGAACACCATGTTGAGCCGGCTGCCCGGCGGCGGCACGGCGGTCGACCCGTCGTTGCGGGCCTCGATGACGAGCGCGCGGCCGTCGCCGTTGCGGACCTGGATGTTGATGAAGTTGCCTTCGAAGGCGACGTCGGCGACCTCGACGGGAATGTTGTTGGCGCCCGACGGCGCCGCGTCCACGAGACGCGCCTGTTCCGGCCGCACATAGAGCTTGGCCGGCGTGGAGTCGGTGACGCCCGGCCCGAGCGACGCCCGGAACGTGCCGCAGCCCGTGCGGAACATCGCGGTCGTGCCGTTGCGCGATTCGATCTGTCCCGTGAAAATATTGTTCTCGCCGACGAAGGAGGCGACGAAGCCGTTGGCCGGGCGGTTGTAGATCTCCTGCGGCGTCGCCACCTGCTGCAGCTTGCCCTGCGACATCACCCCCACGCGATCCGACATGGCGAGCGCTTCGCCCTGGTCGTGCGTGATGTAGATGAACGTCACGTTGGTCCGCTTCTGGATGGCGCGCAGCTCGGCGCGCATGTGCTGGCGCAGCTTGAGGTCGAGCGCCGAGAGCGGCTCGTCGAGCAGCATCACCTTGGGTTCGACGGCCAGGGCGCGCGCGATGGCGACGCGCTGCTTCTGGCCGCCCGACAGCTGGGCGATCGACTTGTCGGCGGAGCCGGGGAGATCGACGAGCCGCAGCAGCTCCTCGGCCTTGGCGCGCCGGGTCTGCTTGTCGACGCCACGCACCTCGAGCCCGAAGCTGATGTTCTCCCACACCGGCATCAGCGGGAAGAGGGCGAGGTTCTGAAAGATGAGCGCGGTCGGCCGCTTGTTGGGCCGGATGCCGCGCATGTTCTGGCCGCCGAGGGTGATCTCGCCTTCGCTCGGATCGATGAAGCCGGACACCATGCGCAAGATCGTGGTCTTGCCGCATCCGGACGGGCCAAGGAAGGAGAAGAACTCGCCCGCCTTGACGGTGACGTTTACGTGGTCAACGGCCCGAAAGGTGCCGAAATCCGCGCAAACATTTACTAGCTCGACTGCAGCGCTCATCGTGCCTCGACCCGTTCATGCTTTTCTTCTCGCCTGTCGGCGCTTTTCTGCAACGCATGGAAGCGCCGCCGGAACCCCGTCAATGGGGTCCCGCGGCACGCATCGTCGTTTAGCTCAGGCTGCCTTCCACTTGTCGGCGTATTCGCCGCGCAGCTTGATGAACCAGGCCTCCTGGGTCGGCCACCACCACAGCTTCTGCAGGGCGTCGCCCGGATAGGCTGAAGAATAGAACGCCTTGACGTCCGGATCGGCGAGATCGATGCCGCCCTTGCCGACGGCATTGGCCGAGAAGGCGCTTGCCCAGGCGGCGGAGCCGTCGGCGGTCGAGACCCACTTCGCGAAGGCATGCGCCTGCTCGACGTTCTTCGCGTTCGCCATCAGCACGAAACCCTGATTCCAGGCGAAGGCGCCTTCCTTCGGAGCGAGGAATCCGAAGCCGTCCTTGCGCAGATTGTAGCCCGTCGAATCCCAATTGAGGCCGATGACGGCGCCGTTGGTGCGATAGGCCGCCTGGGCGTCGTTCTCACCGTTCCAGAACTGGGCGACGTTGGCCTTGTGCTTGGTGGCCTCGGCGAGAGCGATGTCCCAGAGCTGCCGCATCGTCGCCTCGTCCTTGTAGCTATCGAGCCAGGGCTTCGGCAGCTTGCCCTGGGAATCCAGCCAGCGACCCATGGCGGCGAGGGACGAATGGGCGCGCATGCAGACCTTGCCGACATACTTGTCGTCCCAGAGGTCACCCAGGCTGATCTTGCCGTACTCGCCGGGTGCCTCGGTCTTGCTGAACACCATCGCCTCGGTGCCCCATACGCTCGGCACGATGATGCGCTTGCCGTCGACCGTGGCGCGCTTGCCAGCGGCCCCGTCGGCCAGACCGGGGATGTAGTTGTCGATGGCGAGCTTGCTCGTATCCCAGCCCTGGATGAGGCCATTGGTGTACCAGCCTGGGGCGCGATCAAGCGTCGGTTCGGACACGTCGACCGCCGCCGTCTGCAACGACAGCTTGGCCTGCGCAAACATCGCGTCCTGGTCGGGCTGCTCGACGAAATTCACCTTGACGCCGGTTGCCTTCTCGAACGCCGGAAAGACCTTCGCGGCGAGGTCGGGATACCCGGACCAGCCCATGAAGTTGAGCTCGCCCGACGAGGCGAAGGCGTTGCGCACGATGGTTGGGCCGGCCAATGCGGCGGCACCCGCGGCTGCGCCGGCCTTCAATGCCGCGCGGCGGGTCAACAAGCGCACCGCGCCGGCGGTCTCCCGCGCCGGGGCGGCGGCGAAATCACGTCTCTTCATCCTGATGTCCTCTCTGTTTTGGCGGCCGTGGGGCCACGGCTCATCTTGGTAGCAGCGAAGTATGACAATCTCTTGACAGCAGGACAACAGGACTCGCTCATCTGTTCCCGTTGTGGTCCGGATGCCGCGGCGGGTCAGGCCGCGCGGAATTTCTCGGCGTATTCGGTCCGCAGTCGCACGAGCCAGTCCGATTCCACGGGCCGGAGCCAGAGCTTCTGCAGCGCATCCGCGGGGTAGGCGTCGGCGAAATTCGCCTTCGCCTGGTCGGACAGGAGCCGGTCGGCGCCGGCCACGACCGGGTTATAGTCGGCGGCGTCGGCCGCCTTCGCGTTCGCCGCGGGCGCCTGCAGATAGTTGATGAACGCGTAGGCCTGCTCCAGGTTCTTGGCCGCCGAGGTCAGCGCCCAGCCGTCGACCCAGCAGATGGCGCCCTCCTGCGGCGCCATGTAGGCGACCGGCTTGCCGTCCGTCTTCAGGGCCAGAGCGGGGCCGTCCCAGGTCTGGCCGATGACGCAGCCGTTCTCCATGAACCCGGACATCGTGTTTTCAGCGGTGCTCCAGAACTGCTTGATCCACGGCTTGTGTTCGACGGCGAACCGGCCGATGACGTCGTACGCCGTCTTCATCGAGTCGGCGTCCTTGAAGGCGTCGCGCATGCGGTTCGTCGGCAGCTTGCCTGTCGCATCGAGCCACAGCCCGATGCCCAGCAGCAGCGAATGCGCCCGACCCTGGACCTTGCCCTTGTACGGATCGTTCCAGAGGGTCCCGTAACTCAGGTCCTTGTATTCCAGGGTCGCTTGATCGGTGCGCCAGGCGATGGCCTCGCTGCCCCAGAGATGCGGCACGAAATAGGGCTTGCCGTCCCAGGTCCAGTCGCCCGCCGCGCCGTCGGCGATGGCCGGAATGAGGCTCGAGAGGTTCCCCAGCTTGTCGGATTGCAGCGGCTGCAGGACGTCCAGATCCTTGAACCGCGGCGCCAGCTCGCGCGCCGGCTGGCAGAGGTCGAACCCCTGGCCGGCGGTGTCCTGCAGCTTCTTGATCTGCTCCTCGTTCTGCGAGAACGCGGTCGCGTTCACCTGGATGCCGGTCTGCGCCGTGAAGTCCGGCAGCACGGAATCGCGCAGCTCGTCGCCGCGGTGAAGAATGTTGAGCTCGCCGGAGCTGGCGAAGGCCCGCGCCACGATCCATGGGCCCGCCGCGAGGGCGCTGCCGGTCGCTGCGGCATGCCTCCGAAGGGTCCGCCGGGTGAACGCCCTCGCGGCCGCCAGGGTCGGCGACGACGGCGCGTTTTTCCTTGCATTCATCGACCTGCTCCCGCTCGGACCATGTCCATATCAGGAACCGGTGACAAGCGCCGAGTGCAGGCATTCGGGTGAAATAGCTGTGACGCGTTTGCCGCTTCCTTCGTGTGTCGCCCCGGCGAAAGCCGGGGCCCATATTCCAGAGGCCCGTGTTTATGGTTCCCGGCTTTCGCCGGGACGACAGAGTTTCAGAGGGGCGCGATCGTTTGCACGAGGTTTTGCCGAGGATACCCTTTCACCCGGCCTCGGCGCCGTCGAGCACGAGCAGGTCCTCGCGGGCGAAGCTGACGGTGACCGGCTGGCCGCGCGCGGGCGGCGACGCGCTCGGATTGTTGAACGTGTCGAGCGAGATCGCGTTCTCCTGGAAGCGCACGCGGATGCGCACGACGGAGCCGAGGAAGCTCACCTCCTCGATCGTGCCGTCCATCCGGTTGCGCTCGGCGCCGACGCCGTCGAGGGACGCCGCCTCCGGGCGCAGCGCCACGGCGCGCAGCTCGCCCGCCTTCGCACCGCCGACGCCGCGTGCGCTGACGATCTCCTGGCCGTCGACGGCGATGCAGCCGCGCGCGGCATCGACGACGCGGCCGCGCAGGATGTTGAGCGTGCCGACGAACGAGGCGACGAAGCGCGTGCGCGGGAAATTGTAGATCTCGAAGGGCGTCCCGATCTGCTCGATGCGGCCTTCGTTCATCACGACGATGCGGTCGGACATCGACAGCGCCTCTTCCTGGTCGTGCGTGACGTAGATCGTGGTGATGCCGAGGTCGCGCTGCACCGCGCGGATCTCCTCGCGCAGGGCGACGCGGATCTTGGCGTCGAGCGCCGAGAGCGGCTCGTCGAGCAGCAGCACCTGCGGCTTGATGGCGAGCGCGCGGGCCAGCGCGACGCGCTGCTGCTGCCCGCCCGAGAGCTGGTAGGGATAGCGGCCGGCGAGGGTCGGCAGCTTGATCAGCCGCAGCATCTCCGCGACGCGCGCGCCGATCTCGGCCGCCGGCCGTCTGCCCACCTTCAGGCCGAAGCCGACGTTCTCGGCGACGGTCATGTTCGGGAACAGCGCATAGGACTGGAACACCATGCCGACGTTGCGCTGGCTCGGGTGCAGGCGCGTGACGTCCTGCCCGTCGATGCGGATGCTGCCTTCGCTCGGGGCCTCGAAGCCGGCGACCATGCGCAGGGTCGTCGTCTTGCCGCAGCCGCTGGGGCCGAGGAACGAGACGAACTCGCCGCGCTCGACCGCCAGGGCGAAACTCTGCACGACGGCGTTCGCGCCGTAGGCCTTGCGCAGATTGTCGATCTCCAGAAACCCCATCTCCGTCCCCGTTTATCGCGCTAGCGCGTGTCCGGCGCGGCGCCGCGGGCGGCGCGCCCGAAGACCTGGATCAGGCCCATGCAGGCCCAGGTGACGATGAAGGCGATGATCGCCAGCGCCGCCGGCTCGTAGGCGCGGTTGGCGCCGATCAGCTGCAGGTAGGGGCCGAAGGCCGGACGGTCGAGCAGGCTCGCCATGGTGAACTCGCCGATGACGATGGCGAAGGTGAGGAAGGCCCCGCTCAGCACGGCGATGCGGACGTTGGGCAGGATCACGCGCAGCAGGATGGTCGGCCAGCGGGCGCCGAGGCTCTCCGCCGCTTCCGTCAGGGTACGCACGTCGATCGCGCGCAGGCCGGCATCGACGGCGCGGTACATGTAGGGCAGCGCCAGGGTCACGTAGCTGCAGGTGAGCAGCAGGTCGGTGGAGCGCTCGCTGGCCGTCAGCGGCAGCCAGGAGGAGCTGTTGTAGATGCGCAGATACCCGAACACCAGCACGATCGCCGGAATCACCAGCGGCAGCAGCGTGATGAACTCCACGATCGGACGCAGGCGCGGCAGCCGCAGCCGGATCCAATAGGCGGTCGGCACCACCAGCAGCGCGCCGATCGCGATCGTCGCCAGCGCCAGCACGGTCGAATAGGCGAAGCTCGCCTGGAAGCGCGCATCGGCCAGCACGATCCGATAGGCCTCGAAGCTGTATTCGCCGCGCTTTAGGCGCAGCGAGAATTCGAACGTGCCGATGAGCGGCACGAGAAAATAGAGCGCTCCCACGACGATCGCAATCCAGGGGCCGAGCGTCGCCCGCTTCATCTGAGCCACCGTTCGCTGCGCGTGCGCAGCCAGATGTAGGCGGCATTGGAGAGGCCGGTGATGACGATCATCCCGAGCGCCAGGGCATAGCCGAGATTCTGGTCGTGCAGCACGTCGCCGCGGATCTGCGCGTAGAGCAGGATGGTGACGATGTTGAGCGAGCTCCCGGTCAGCGCATAGGCGGTGGCCACGGCGCCGAAGGCGTTGGCGAAGAGCAGCAGCGTGGTGCCGAGCAGGCTCGGCCACAGCACCGGCAGTGCCACGTGCCGCCAGTACTGCAGCGCGCTCGCCCCCAGGATCGCCGAGGCTTCGCGCCATTCGCGCTTCAGCCCGTCCAGCGCCGGCGCCAGGATCAGCACCATCAGCGGAATCTGGAAGTAGAGATAGGTGAGCGTCAGGCCCCAGAAGCTCAGCAGGTTGAAGCCCGTGCTGTAGATGTTGACGTCGAGATACTTGACGAGCAGCGCCGTCACCAGGCCGGTGCGGCCGAGGGTGGCGAGGAAGGCGAAGGCCAGCGGCACGCCGGCGAAGTTGGAGGCGACGCCGGAGAAGGTCATCAGCGTCGGCCGGATCCAGCGCGGCAGGCCGCCGAGCACCGCCGCGTAGGCGAGGCAGAAGCCGACGACGGCGCCGCCGAGCGCGGAGGCGACGCTCACTTCGATGGTGATCCAGAACGCGCTTACGATCGACGGCTGGAAGAGGTTGGCCACATTGGCGAGCGTGACGTTGCCGGCGGCGTCCTGGAAGCTGCCGACGAACAGGAAGGCCGTCGGCAGGATGAGAAACAGCAGGGCGAAGAGGAAGAAAGGCGCCACGCCGATCCACGCCCAGGAGACCTGAATCGGCAGCAACCGTGCGACGGTTGATGGGGCCGCGATCGGTGCCTGCGCGGTCATGCGGCGCCGGCGGACGGCGCCGGCCGGGCTGTCCTGTCGTGGGCAGGAGTCGTGACGGCCGCTACGGACAATGCTCCCCCTCGCCCCCGTCATGCCCCGTGACGCCGGCCCGGCGGGCCGCGCTTCTTACAATCGATAGGGGTCATTCCGATGACGGTTATGTGACGGATAGGGCGCGACCGACGCCGTTTCCGCCATCGCCGGTCCACGCGCGGGCGAATCCCTCGGCCGCCCCGAAATCGGCACTGCACGATGTTTCCGACTGTTCTAGGCAAGGCCGAGTGACGACAATGGACGACTTATCCACCGGCAAGTTCCGCGTCATTGAGTACTTGCCAAGCGTTCCCGAAATACGGGAATATTCCTCGGCCGATACACTCGCTGCGCTGCGGTGGCTTTGGCCCGGCAGGGGAGTCGCGCATGAATTCCAGATCCGGCTACCGCGCTTGCCGCGTCGAGCGAAGCGGCAACGGGGCCTTCTCGTCCAGACCCAAATCCAGAAACCCGAATCGCTCGGGTCCATCCGCCGTGAAAGGGAGGATATGACATGGCAAAGCTGAGAATCGTCGACTCGAAGGACAGCACCCTGGCTCTTCAACCGGACGGCTATATCAACGTGGTCACCAACCTCTTCGGCGACGAGAAGAATTACGACCGGTTCGCCAACGCGGCACCTACTGAACGGCCGGAGATCCTGCAGGGCTTCGTCGGCACCACCAAGGCCGGCGTCCCTCTCGAAATCCAACAGTTGCGGGCGGACGGCACGTCCGAGCGGATCACGAATGCCAATTGCACGATCATCTCGCAGCCGGATCGACTCTCAGACGGCAAGACCCCTTCGGTTGTGACGGTGCCGTTGCCCGTCTACCCGTATGACGTTGACCTCTCCTACGTGGACAGGTATGCGGCGCAGGTCGTGAGCCTGTATCAGACCGACAAGGCTGCTTGCTACAAGTTCCTGTTCGGAACGATGATGCTCACGCGCTGCCGCTGACGGCGTGCCGGCGCGCGACGCCGCTCGGCATCAGATCGCGAGCAGCGGCTGATCGGCGGGCGTCGTCGCGGTTGCCGCCGGTTCACCGTCGTCGCCCATGGTCAGCCGCGACCGGGCGAAGCGCGGCTTGTAGTGGCAGAGCGTCGTCGAGAGGGCGCGCCAGACCGGCGTACCGATCGCCGGGTGCGTCATGTCGGCGAACCAGAGATCGATACCGGCGCGGGCGCAGCGCTGCAGCGCCTGCGATAGTCCGGAGGCTGGCAGCGGCCAGGCAGGGCGTTCCGGCGGCAGGGACAGGGCGGCGTCGAGCGGCGGCGTCGGCAGCGCCACCGTGCGCCGCCAATCGGACCAAGTCCCGGCCTGCTCGCCGAGCCGGCGGGCGGCGTCGAGCGAGACCTCCAGCTGCGCCATCTCGGTCAGCGCTGCCAGCGCCGCCGCATGCCCGTCGAGCCGGGCGGCGAAACCGAGCGCGACGTCGCGCCCGCTCGGCTCCGCCGACGCCGCCGCCGCCACGGGAATCGCAAGATCGGTCGTGATGTCGAAGAGCCACGTCCTCCGTTCGCGCGATGCGAGCCAGCCAACCATGCCGGCGGCACCGTCGATCGCGGCGATGTCGAACAGCGGGCGCCGGCGCCGGCCGTACCACCAGCGGCCCGTCGCATCGCGTTCGATGAGCTCGAGCAAGGCCGCCAGCTG
>JBKOWC010000007.1:0-3330 GCA_046724215.1 Pseudomonadota bacterium
GATTCCCAGGGGACGCGAATCGTGATTCAAGCTGGCAGCTGGAGTTAAGGAGGCCAGCATGAAATGCCACGACCACTGTCATTGGATCTGCGGGAGCGGATCGTCGAGGCGGTTGAAGCGGGGTGTTCGCGGCGCGAGGCGGCGGAGCAGTTTGCCGTCAGTGTGAGCTGCGCGATCAAGCTGGTGCAGCGCTGGGAGCGGACCGGGAGCGTGACGCCGGCCCCGATGGGTGGAAGAAAGCCATTTGCCCTTGCCGCCCACGAGACGCGGGTTCGCGCTTTGTTGGCGGCGCAGCCAGACGTCACGTTGGACGAACTGCGGGCGCAGTTGATGGGCGAAGGCATCACCGTCAGCCGGTCAGCGATCGGGCGTTTCCTGCAGGCCTTGGGCTGGACGCGCAAAAAAAGACACTCCATGCCAGCGAGCAGGAGCGGCCGGATGTCGCCGCCGCGCGAACTACCTGGCAAGAGCAGCAGCCGCAACTGAATCCGGCGCATCTGGTCTTCCTCGACGAGACCTGGACCGCTACCAACATGGTGCGGCACTATGGGCGCGCGCCCTGCGGTCAGCGTCTGGTCGCCGATGCGCCGCACGGCCGTTGGCAGACCAGTACCTTCCTTGCAGCCCTGCGCCAGGATCGGATCACCGCGCCCTGCGTGATCGACGGTGCCATCAATGGGGAGACCTTCCTGGCCTATATCGAACAGATGCTCGTCCCGACCCTCGTGCCGGGCGACATCGTCATCATGGACAATCTCGGCTCCCACAAGGTCGCCGGCGTGCAACAGGCGATCGCAGCGGCCGGCGCCACGCTGCTCTACCTGCCGCCCTACAGCCCCGATCTCAACCCGATCGAGCAGCTCTTCGCCAAACTCAAGGCGCTCCTTCGCACGGCAGCGGCCAGAACCTTCGAGGCCCTGATCCAGGCGATCGCCGCAGCCCTCAACGCCTTCACCCCTGGCGAATGCGCGAACTACTTCGCCAACGCTGGATATTCCAACTGATCGGGAAGTGCTCTAGCCGCGGCCATCGGCGCTTCCTGGTGACAGACCCCCTCCGGGGGCAATCACTGACAGGAGCGAAAGATGACACGCTTACACAGCAGGATGCGGGCCGTGCTGACGCACGCCTGGCCGATCGCGGCGGTGCTGGCCCTATCGACGGCGACCGCGGCCACCGCGCAGGAGCTCACGGGCAAGGACCAGGTCAACATCGGCATCGCGCCGTCCACGTCGGCGCAGCTCAGGAAGAGCGCGGAAGCCCAGAAGGGGCTGAAGGTCGATCCGAGCCGGAAGTTCGAGTTTGCCGATCACGTGGCGAACGGCGTCGCGATGCGCAACCGCACCTCCGGCACCATCGCGCTGCGCGGCGCGCCGGTGCCCAGCCGGGTGCTGACGGCTCTCCTCTACTTCAACTTCTCGGACGGGTCACGCGAGGGCAGGCGCACCGCGCCCGTTCTCTTCGACGGCAACCTGATCGTCGCCGACAAGACCGGCGATCACGACGATCCCTGCTGGGGCATGGCCGGCAACCACTCCTATGTGGCGGACGTGACCCGGTTCGTGCCGGTCGGCGGCAACCTGAACCAGGACTACCAGGTCGTTCTTCCGTTCGACGAAAACACCTCGACGACCGGCCAGAACCCGTGGGCACCGATCGAACCCAACCAGAAGGTGCGGGTCGAGGGCGCGACCCTGGTCGTCGTCTACCGCAACCAGGACACCACCGGGCCGGTCTTCGTCTATGACGCCATCAACAACGCGATGTTCTCGGCCTCCGCACAGTTCGACCTGCTGCATCCGGCCCTGGACGGCGCCGGACGGTTCACGATGGCGGGTGCCGACGGCCAGCGGGGCGCCGGCCACGACAACGGCGCGTCGAACGAACTGACCTTCTTCGACGGCAACCAGATCGCCGGTCCGCCGGTCGCCAGCAGCGACTGGGACGGCAGCGACGGCTGGCCGCTCGTGCAGCTCTGGGACACCCACACCCACAACGTGAAGCTCAGCGGCACCGTATCGAGCGTCCGTTATCAGGCCTCCGGCGACTGCCTGGTGCCGGTGGCCTTCGTCATCGATGCCGACTGATTGAGCGGCCGCGCGATCCGGCCCACGGATCGCGGATTCGACGTCTGCCTTGCAGCCCCGCCCTCACGGGCGGGGTTTTTTTCCGTGGTAGCTTGCAAGGACCTGCCATTTCCGGCGTTGACGCTCCACCGGCGGGCGGCGCATTTTTCCGTCGCTCGCGACCGGCCGAAAAAGGGCCCACGCATGACTGCTGCTGTCACACCGCTCGTCAACATCGCGTCCGGCGCGGTGCCCCGCAACCAGGGGCTGCCGCTCGAGCTCGGCTGGGTGAACGAGCAGCGCGTCAATCTCTCGGCGGTGGAGCGGCGCGTGGCGACCCTGCCGGGACGGCGCACGGTGAAGAAGGACGCGCAGGCGGGGTGGCTGCTGAAGGCGGTCACCTGCATCGATCTCACGACGCTCAGCGGCGACGACACGACGGAACGGGTGCGGCGGCTCTGTGCCAAGGCGAAGGCGCCGGTGCGCGCCGACATCCTGGCGGCGCTGGGCTTCGCCGACCGTGTCGTCACCACGGGTGCGGTCTGCGTCTACCACCGCTTCGTCGCCACGGCGGTCGAGGCGCTGCGCGATACGCGCATTCCCGTGGCGGCGGTATCGACCGGCTTTCCCGCCGGGCTGGTGCCGCATGACGTGAAGCTCAGGGAGATCGAGGCCTCCGTGCGCGACGGCGCCGAGGAGATCGACATCGTCATCACGCGCGAGCATGTGCTGACCGGCAACTGGCCGGCGCTCTACCAGGAGATGCGCGAGTTCCGCGCCGCCTGCGGCAAGGCGCATGTGAAGGCGATCCTCGCGACCGGCGACCTCAAGACCTTGCGCAACGTGGCCCGGGCGTCGCTCGTCTGCATGATGGCCGGCGCCGATTTCATCAAGACCTCGACCGGCAAGGAGAGCGTGAACGCGACGCCGGCGGTGACCCTCGCGATGCTGCGCATGATCCGCGCCTATCAGGAGCGGACCGGGTTCAAGGTCGGCTACAAGCCGGCGGGCGGCATCTCCACGGCCAAGGACGTGCTCACCTATCAGTTCCTGATGAAGGAGGAGCTGGGGCGGGCGTGGCTGGAGCCCGAGCTGTTCCGCGTGGGGGCGTCGAGCCTGCTGGCCGACATCGAGCGGCAGCTCGAACATCACGTGACCGGCCGCTACTCGGCCTTCAACCGCCACGCGGTGGGGTGAGACATCGGGCCGGTTGCCTTGAACCACAGAGGCACAGAGCCACAGAGGTTTTCACAGAGAAGGAAGG
>JBKOWC010000032.1:0-6118 GCA_046724215.1 Pseudomonadota bacterium
AATCTTTTGAGTGGCTTTTCGAACGGAACTGCGTATACTCGCTCTGCCAATAAGCAAGGGTGACGAGCGAGCAATCGCTCTCGGCCCAGGTTCAGGGACGAACGCAGCGAGGGAAGCGCCCTCGGAGCCAATCTCCGAGGCACCTCTAAGGTAAAGAAGAGATGATTGGGGCAAGCCTCGTTCCGGGGCTTGCCTATTTCTTTTGGGGTCGCGGGATTTCTCTGAAAGACGTAGCGTAATTGTCTGATATCTAACGAGAATCACTGATGGCCCAAGGCGGTCCGAGGCGTAGGATGCGGCCTTGCACTGGGCAGTCCGCCCGGTGGGCGCCCGGCAGATAGCCGATGCTCATGAGGAACTCGCCGACGATCTCGCCGCCGGTGAACAGGAATGTCTTCTTGAAGAGCTTCACCCAGGCCGCCTTGTCGCGCGGATGGTGGCTGGCGAGCCAGCCGGCGAAAGAGCCGAATTCCCGACGCAGGACCTGGATCCGCTTGGCGTTCTCGATGGCCGCATTGACCTTCAGGCGGTTGCGGATGATGCCGGCATCGGCCAGCAGGCGGGCGCGGTCGCGCTCGCCATAGCGGGCCACGCGGTCGACCTCGAAGCCGTTGTAGGCGCGCTGGAACGCCTCGCGCTTCTTGAGAATCGTGAGCCAGCTCAGGCCGGCCTGGTTGATCTCGAGGATGAGACGCTCGAAGAGCGCCGCCTCGTCCTCGATGGGAAAGCCGTATTCCCGCTCGTGATACGGGCCGTGCCAGGGATCGCCCGGAGCGATGTCGCAATAGCCGCTCATCGCCGCCTCAGTAGCCCGGCGGCCGCAACGAAAGCACGCCGATGCGCACGAGGTAGTAGAAGACGCCCCAGAGGATCGCGGCAAGGATCGAGGTGGCGACGACCCGCGCGACCATGTGCGGGTGCGTGGGCGCGCTCGGGGCATGGCCGGGCTCGGGCTTCTCGGGCGCCCTAACGCCCCAGGGCAAGACGGTGAACAACACGACCCACCATATCATGATGTAGGCGAAGAGCGCGGTGTACCAGGGCATCTCAGGCCTGCTCGAGCTCGATCAGCGTGCCGCAGAAGTCCTTCGGGTGGAGGAACAGCACCGGCTTGTCGTGGGCTCCGATCTTCGGCTCGCCATCGCCCAGCACGCGGGCGCCCATGGCCTTGAGATGGTCGCGGGCGGCCAGGATGTCGTCGACCTCGTAACACAGATGGTGGATGCCGCCGGCAGCATTGCGCTCGAGGAAGCCGGCGATCGGCGAGTTGGCGCCGAGCGGCTGCAAGAGTTCGATCTTCGTGTTCGGCAGATCCACGAACACGACGGTGACCCCGTGGGCAGGTTGCTCGACCGGCGACGAGACCCGGGCACCCAGCATATTCCGGTACATCGCGCTGGCGGCGGCAAGGTCCGGCACGGCTATGGCGACGTGATTGAGGCGACCGATCATCGGCCCGCCCTTTAGCCGGGAATATCGGGCGAGTCCAGGGGCGCCCCCGCCTCGACCGTCGGATCAGACCCGGACGACATGCACGTCGGTGACGGGCTTCTTGCCGCGACTGGCGTGCAGGGTTCGGCGCACGGCGAGGCGCGCGGCCTCCTTGACCGCGGCGTCGTCGCCGCGGTCGCGCGCCGAGAGCGCGGCGACGGCGTCGTTGATGGCGACGGCCACGTCGTCCAGCGCCTCGCCGTCGAGCTCCGGATCGAGCAGGCCGTGGACGGTCACTTGCGGATCCGCCCGCAGTCGTCCGGCCTTGTCGAGCACCAACGTGGCAACGGCGGCGCCGCTGTAGACGGTGCGGTGGCGCGTGCGCATGACCGTGCCGTCGAGCGGAATGAGGGCGGTGCCGTCGAGCCCAATGCGGCCCGTCGGCACGCGGTCGATCACCTCGGCCGGGCCGGGCGCCACGCGGACGAGGGCGCCGTTCTCGATCACCAGTGCCTGCGACACCTGACAGCTTTCGGCCAGCCGCGCGTGGGCGGCAAGATGGCGAGCCTCGCCATGGACGGGAATTGCGATCCTCGGACGCACCCATTGGTACATCGACGTCAATTCGTCACGTGCCGGATGGCCGGAGACGTGGACGAAGTGATCGCGCTCGGTCACGACCTCGACGCCCAGGCGGCTCAAGCGATTCTGCACCTCACCGATAGCCCGTTCGTTGCCGGGTATGATGCGCGACGAGAATATCACGGTGTCGCCTTTTTCGAGCGAGACGTTCGGATGTTCCTCCTTGGCGATACGCGCCAGCGCCGAACGCGGCTCGCCTTGACTGCCCGTGCAGATCATAAGCGCTCGCTCGCGCGGCAGATAGCCGATGTCGTGCTCGGTAATGAAGGGCCGGATGCCTTTCAGATAGCCGTTCTCGCGGGCGGCCTCGGCGATCCGCCACAAGGACCGGCCGACCAGGGCGACGTGGCGGTCATGCGCCGCGGCGGTATGTGCGATTGATTCGACCCGCGCCACGTTGCTGGCGAAACAGGCGACGGCGATGCGCCCGGAGTGCTTGCCGAGGAGGTCGCCGAGGCTGTCGCGGACCGCGGCCTCGGAACCGGACTCGCCGTGGACGAGGGCATTGGTCGAATCGCAGATCATCGCCAGCACGCCCTCCTCGCCCAGCCGGCGCAGCGCCGCTTCGTCGGCTACCGGTCCCACCAGCGGCTCGGGATCGAGCTTCCAGTCGCCGGTGTGCAGCAGCGTGCCCAGGGACGTGCGGATCACAACCGCGTTCGGCTCGGGGATGGAATGGGTCAGCGTGACCAGCTCCAGTTCGAACGGCGCGATCGTGAAGCGGCCGGACATGGGGATTTCGATGATCTCCTCGGCACCGTCCTCCTCGCCGGCTTCGCGCAGCTTGTGGCGGACGAGCGAGGCGGTGAACGGCGTCGCATAGATCGGGCAGCGCAGCCGCGGCCACAGATAGGGCACGGCGCCGATATGGTCCTCATGGCCGTGGGTGAGGACGAGCCCGACGAGGTCGCGCCGCCGCTCCTCGATGAAGCGGATGTCGGGCATAATGATGTCGATGCCCGGCGTGCGCTCGTCGCCGAAGGTGACGCCGAGATCGACCATCAGCCACTTGCCGGCGAAACCGTAGAGGCTGAGGTTCATGCCGATCTCGCCGGCGCCGCCGAGCGGCAGGAACAGCAGTTCGCCGTCCGCGCGCCGCGCGCTCACCGTGGGCCGCCCTGGTTGCGCCGGTGAATCTCGACCAGGCCGCGCATGGTGATCTCCGGCTCGTGCCGTTCGATCACCGGAGTCGCCTTGGCGAAGAGCGGCGCCAGGCCGCCCGTGGCGACGACCATCAGTTGCTCGCCGAACTCGGCGCGGATGCGGGCGACGAGGCCTTCGATGAGACCGACATAACCCCAGTAGACGCCGGACTGCATCGCGCCGAGCGTGTCCTTGCCGATGACCTGTTTGGGCGCCGCGACGGCGATGCGCGGCAGCTTTGCGGTGGCGCCGTGCAGCGCCTCGAGGCTGAGGTTGATGCCGGGGGCGATGACGCCGCCCAGGTAGCGGCCCTGGCCGTCGATGACGTCGAAGGTCGTGGCCGTCCCGAAGTCGACGATGATGAGCGGGCGCCGGAACAGCACATGGCCCCCGACGGCATTGGCGAGCCGGTCGGCGCCGACCTCGTGGATCGGCATCTCCAGCAGGACGTCGACGCCGAGGGACACGCCGGGCTCGCCGACGACGAGCGGCCGCGTGTGCAGATGACGCTCGCAGAGCATGCGCAGGTTGAACAGGGCCTGCGGAACGACCGTGGCGATGATGGCATCGGTGATGTCCGCCAGCTTGAGGCCGGCGAGCGTCATGAGCTGGCTCAGCCACACGACATATTCGTCGGCCGTCCGCGCGCTTTCGGTGCGGATGCGCCAGTCGCCGAGGGGCCGCTCACCGTCGTAGACGGCGAACTTCACGTTCGTGTTATTGGCGTTGATGGCGAGCAGCATCTGCCGCTAGCTAGAGCTGCGGGAAATAGAGGTCGCCCGCCGTGACCTGCCGGCGGCGGCCGTCGGCCAGTTCGAGCGCCAGCGCGCCGGATGCATCGAGATCGGCGAAGCGGCCATGCAGCGTCTCCCGTTCCAGCCGGACCTCGATCGGCTCGCCGAGGCCGCGGGCCCAGGCGAGCCAGCGGGCCCGCACCGGCTCGAATCCTTCCCGTTGCCACCTCTCGTACCACGATTGGAACCGACGGGCGAATGCCTTGAGCAGATCTTCCACGGTGACGTCATGCGCGCCCTCGCGATGGAGGCTGGACGCAGGATAGGGCGTATCGTGCGGCGCATGCGCGACATTGACGCCGACGCCGACGACGAGCCAGTCGACCGTCCCATCCGCGGCCGCAGACGCCTCCAGCAGAACGCCGGAGACTTTCGCGCCTGCGATCAAGACATCATTGGGCCATTTCAGGGACGCCGTCTTCCCGGCCGGCAGGAACTCGGAAAGCGCCTCGGCCAGCGCCACCCCGGCCACGAAATTGACCTGACACGCAGTGGCCGGCGGGCATCTCGGCCGCAACAGCAGCGAGAGGTAGAGGTTGCCGACGGGCGATACCCAGCCACGCCCGCGGCGTCCCCGGCCGGCCGTCTGCTCGCCCGCCCAGACCAATGTTCCGTTCGGCGCATCAGCGGCCGCCAGCCGCTTCGCTTCCTCGTTGGTGCTGTCGATGCGCTCGTGCCGGACGAGGCGGTAGAAGGGTGCGAGCTCGAGCGGCAGCGTCATCCGCCCGCAGGAAAGAGTGACATTGCCGCCGCCTGCGCCGCGCTCAGAACCGGACCTGCGAAGACGAAGAAGAAGAAGATCAGGAGGCTGGCGGCGCCGATGATCAGGTTCATCGACCACCCCGGCGAGCGATCGAAGGCCTCCACCGGCTCGTCGAAATACATCACCTTGACGATGCGCAGGTAGTAGAAGGCGGACACGACGCTGGTGACGACACCGATCACGGCGAGCCAGTAGAGCCCGGCCTGAACGGCGGCGAGGAAGACGTAGAACTTGCCGAAGAAGCCGGCGAGCCAGGGCACCCCGGCCATGGAGAACATGAAGACCGCCAACGCCGCCGCCAGCAGCGGATTGGTCTTCGACAGGCCGGCGAGATCGTAGATGCCTTCGACCATGCGTCCCTTCTGGCGCATCAGCAGGATGCAGCCGAAGCTGCCGATCGTCATGACCAGATAGATGGCCATATAGATGAGCACCCCGCGCACGCCGATCTCCGTCCCCGGCACGAGGCCGACGAGCGCGTAGCCGATGTTGCCGATCGAGCTGTAGGCCATCAGCCGCTTGATATTGGTCTGGTTGATGGCGGCGACGGCGCCGAGAATCATCGAGGCGACGGCGACGAACCACATGATCTGCAGCCATTCGGTGCGCAGCTCGTAGAACGGCCCGACCATGACGCGGATGAAGAGGCCGGTCGCCGCCAGCTTCGGCGCCGCGGCGAAGAAGGCGGTGACGGGCGTGGGCGCGCCCTCGTAGACGTCGGGCGTCCACATGTGGAACGGCACGGCGGAGACCTTGAAGGCGAGGCCGGCGACGACGAAGACGACGCCGACGATGAGGCCCACGGCCACGGGACCGTTCAGCCCGGTGAACGCCTTGGCCAGGCCGACGAACGACGTCGTGCCGGCGAAGCCGTACACCATGGAGGCGCCGTAGAGCAGCATGCCGGACGAGAGCGCGCCGAGCACGAAGTACTTCAGCCCGGCCTCGGTCGAGCGCTCGGAATCGCGCTGAAACGCCGCGACGACGTAGAGCGCCAGGCTCTGCAGCTCGAGGCTGACATAGAGCGAGATCAAGTCGTTCGCCGACAGCATCATCAGCATGCCGAGGGTGGCGAACAGCATGAGCACCGGGAACTCGAAGCGGCGCATGCCCTCGCGCGCGATGAAATCGAGCGACATGATGATGGCGAGCGCGGCGCCGGCCAGCACCAGGACCTTCATGAACCGCGCGAACCCATCGACCACGAAGAGGTTGCCGAAGGCCGCAACGGTCGCGCCGGTCTGCCCGTAGAGCACAAGCACGATGGCGACGATGAGTGCCAGCACCGACAGCCAGGCCACGTTGCCGGTCGCGTTGCCGCGCTGGAACACGCCGACCATGAGCA
>JBKOWC010000197.1:0-6240 GCA_046724215.1 Pseudomonadota bacterium
TGGCGAATGTCGAATCGATCGTCGGCGCCAAGTTCGGCGACGCGTCGAATCCGCTGCTGGTGTCCGTCCGCTCGGGCGCGCGCGTGTCGATGCCGGGCATGATGGACACGGTCCTCAACCTCGGGCTCAACGATCAAACGGTCGAAGGATTGGCGACGCGGTCGAACGATGCGCGATTTGCCTACGACAGCTATCGCCGCTTCATCCAGATGTACGGCAATGTCGTGCTCGGCGTCGATCACAGCCACTTCGAGGAACTGCTGGAACTGCACAAGGAGGACCGCGGCGTCAGCCTCGACACCGACCTGACGGCGGACGATTGGAAGCGGCTCGTGCAGGCCTACAAGGCGAAGGTCCAGGAAGAGCTTGGCAGGGCCTTTCCGCAAGACGCGATGGAGCAGCTGTGGGGCGCGATCGGCGCCGTGTTCGGCAGCTGGAACACCGCGCGCGCGGTCACCTATCGAAAGCTACACGGCATCCCCGAGGATTGGGGCACCGCCGTCAACGTCCAGGCCATGGTGTTCGGCAACATGGGCCAGGACTGCGCCACGGGCGTCGCCTTCACGCGCAATCCCTCGACCGGTGCCAACGAGTTCTACGGCGAATACCTGGTCAATGCGCAGGGCGAGGACGTGGTGGCGGGCATCCGGACGCCGCAGCATCTGACGGTCGCCGGCAAGCAGGCGAACCGGTCGGACCTGCCGGCGATGGAAGAGGTGATGCCGGCGCTGTTCGCCGAACTCGAGCAGGTGCGCCGCCGGCTCGAGTCGCACTACCGCGACATGCAGGACATCGAATTCACGGTGCAGCAGGGCCGGCTGTGGATGCTGCAGACGCGCAGCGGCAAGCGGACCGCGGCGGCGGCCTTGAAGGTCGCTGTCGACATGGTCGAGGAAGGGCTGATCGACCGGCGCGAGGCGATCCGGCGGGTCGAGCCGGCGTCGCTCGACCAGCTGCTGCACCCGACCCTCGACCCGAAGGCCACGCGCAAGATCATCGCGCGCGGCCTGCCGGCCTCACCGGGAGCAGCGGCGGGCCGCGCGGTGTTCACCTCCGACGAGGCAGAGGACCGCGCCGCCAAGGGCGATCGCGTCATCCTCGTGCGCGTCGAGACCAGTCCGGAGGATATTCACGGCATGCACGCGGCCGCGGGAATCGTCACCGCGCGCGGCGGCATGACCAGTCACGCGGCCGTCGTCGCGCGCGGCATGGGGCGGCCATGCGTGTCCGGTGCCAGCGACCTGCGGATCGATGCCCAGGCCCGCACCATGACCGTGCGCGGCGTCACCGTCCGCGACGGCGAGATGATCACGATCGACGGCGGCACCGGCGAGGTGATGCTGGGCGAGGTTCCGACGATCCAGCCGGATCTATCCGGCGATTTCGCCACTCTGATGGGCTGGTCCGACGAGGTTCGGCGCCTGAAGGTGCGCACGAACGCCGAGACCCCGGCCGATGCGCGCATGGCCCGCCGCTTCGGCGCCGAGGGCATCGGATTGTGCCGGACCGAACACATGTTCTTCGACGGCGGCCGCATCGTCGCCATGCGCGCGATGATCATGGCCGAGGACACGGCAGGCCGGCGGGAGGCCCTGGCCAGGATCCTGCCGATGCAGCGCGACGATTTCATCGAGCTGTTCCGGATCATGCGAGGACTGCCGGTCACGATCCGGCTGCTGGATCCGCCGCTGCACGAATTCCTGCCGAACACGACGGCCGAAATGGACGAGGTTGCGAAGGCCGCGGGCGTGGACACGGAGACGGTGCGGCACCGTGCCGCGATGCTGAAAGAATCCAATCCCATGCTCGGCCACCGCGGCTGCCGGCTCGGCATCACCTTTCCCGAGATCTACGAGATGCAGGTGCGGGCGATTTTCGAGGCCGCAGCGGCCGTGCACAAGGAGACCGGCGAGACAGCCGAGCCAGAGGTCATGATTCCGCTCGTCGCCTGGTCGCGCGAGTTCGCCATGCTCAAGGAGCTGGTCGATCGCGTCGCCGGGGAGGTTGCCGAGGCCGTG
Source organism: Pseudomonadota bacterium (assembly GCA_046724215.1). Taxonomy (GTDB): domain Bacteria; phylum Pseudomonadota; class Alphaproteobacteria; order Dongiales; family Dongiaceae; genus JBKOWC01. Next base: position 2,019 of record JBKOWC010000197.1, read on the forward strand.
GGGTCGAAGACGCCCTATCTGGTCGGGACCATGATCGAGCTGCCGCGGGCGGCGCTTCGCGCCGAGGAAATCGCCGACCATGCCGAATTCTTCAGCTTCGGCACCAACGACCTGACGCAGACCACCTTCGGCATCAGCCGCGACGACGCCGGCCGCTTCCTCACCGCCTATGAGCGCGCCGGCATCCTCACCCAGGACCCGTTCGTGAGCCTGGACGTCGCCGGCGTCGGCGAACTGGTCCAGATTGCGGCCGAACGCGGCCGCCGGCGGCGGCCGCGGCTCAAACTCGGCATTTGCGGCGAGCATGGCGGGGATCCCGCCTCCATCCGGTTTTGCGCCAAGGTGGGCCTCGACTACGTCTCCTGTTCCCCCTACCGGGTGCCGATCGCCAAGCTGGCGGCCGCGCAGGCCGCCCTGACAGCGGCCGGCGGCATACCGTCGCAGGACTGACCGACCCCCATCCGTCGCCCATTGCGCAGCGTCGTAGGATCGTAGACTTCTGCCGGTTTGACGGCGGACCCAGGTCCGGTAAGAATGCCAAAGACCTGCGGTCGTGCGCATTTTTCCGAAAACTGTTTCAAGTTTTGCGTTAAAATAAATCCGTAATCTGCTCTTAATGGGCGCGGTCGATAAAGCTTAATTCGCCCTAAGAGGGCGCTCGCATCGGGGGATGCCGGCGCGCATCGGATCCCGAGTGACGCGGCGTGGCAACGGATGAGATCAGCGAGACACGAAGCGGGGCGGCGGCACGGACCGGCCGGCAGGCAGCGCGAGGGCAGCGGCCGGATTCCCCCGGCATGATCTCGAACGAGACCCTTCGCGCGGTCAGGCAGCACCGCTCGTCGATCCTCGCGACCGTCGTGATCCTCGTCGGCGGCCTGCTTTCCCTGCTGGCCTTCTACATCGTCAGCACCCTCGGCGATGACACCGCCGGCATCGGTCAGATCGGGCTGGCGCTGACGGTGCTCGGCTGCGGCATCGTGCTTACCTTTGCCCTGGCCCATTCCATCCGGTCGGCCTCGTTGTTGCGGAGTGCCCTGGAGGAGCAGCGGCGCAGCGAGGAGGCGCTGCGCGTGAGCGAAGCCCGGTTCCGCAGTTTCATGGACAATGCGCCCTTCAGCATGCTGGTGAAGGACCTCGACGGCCGCTTCGTGATGGTCAATCGCGGCATCGAAGGGAGCTGGGGCATGCGCTCCGAGGAGATCCTCGGGCGGCGCATCGGCGATATCTCGAAGAGCCGCGCCGTCGCCGACGTCGAAGCGATGGACCGCGAGGTGGTCGACACCGGACGGGTGGTGACCCGCGAGATTCACTTCGCCGATCTCGGCGAGGGGTGGAACCACGAAGTGAAGTTTCCGATCAAGGACCCCGCCGGCCGCGTGATCGCCATCGGCGGCATTGCCGTCGACATCACCGATCGCAAGAAGACGGAATTGGCGCTGCAGACCAGCGAGGCGCGCTTCCGCAGCTTCATGGAGAACGCGCCCTTCAGCATGCTGGTGAAGGATCTCGACGGCCGCTACGAGATGGTCAATCGCGGAGTCGAGGCGAGCTGGGGCCGCTCCGCGAGCGAAATCCTCGGCCGCCGGATCGGCGATATGTCTACGAGCGCCGGCGTTGCGATCGTCGAGACAATGGACCGCGAAGTGATCGAGACCGGCAACGCCGTGGCGCGCGAGGTACAGTTCTCCGACCTCGGGGAGGAATGGAGCTACGAGGTCAAGTTCCCGATCCGGGACGCAGACGACCGGCTAATTGCCATTGGTGGCGTGGCCGTCGATATCAGCGATCGCAAGAAGACAGAAATGGCGCTTCGCACGAGCGAGGCGCGCTTTCGCAGCTTCATGGAGAACGCGCCGGTCGAGATGGTCGTCAAGGACCTCGAAGGCCGCTACCTGATGGTCAGCCGGGCGGTCGAGGAGATCTGGGACAGGACATCGGAAGAGCTCGTGGGACGCACGGCGGGCGACATCTCCGAAAGCGCCGGCGCCACGGTCGTCGAGGCCATGGATCGGGAAGTCATCGAGACCGGGACGAGCGTGGCCCGCGAGATCCACTTCCCCGGCTGGCGCAACGAATGGGCCTATGGCGTCAAGTTTCCGATCCGCGACGCGGCCGGCAAGCTCGTGGCCATCGGCAGCGTCGTGCTGAACATCACCGACAAGAAGCGCACGGAACTGGAACTGGTGCACGCCAAGGAAGAGGCCGAGCGCGCCAATCGCGCGAAGAGCGAGTTCCTTGCCAACATGAGCCACGAGTTGCGCACGCCACTCAATGCCATCATCGGGTTTTCCGAGATCATCAGCAAACAGCTGTTCGGGCCGGTCGGTTCGCCGCGCTACCTGGACTATGCCCGCGACATCTATGCGAGCGGCGAGCACCTGCTCGGCATCGTCAACAGCATCCTCGATACGTCGAAGATCGAGGCCGGCAGCTTCGTCCTCAGCGAGGGGCCCTGCGACGTGATCGAACTGGTGGAGTCGGCGACCCGGATGGTCGAGGCGCGCGCCGTGCAGGCGAGCATCACGCTCGAGCAGCAGGTTGCCGCAGGCTTGCCGCCGATCATCGTGGACGAGCGCATCAGCAAGCAGATCCTCCTGAATCTGCTCAGCAACGCCGTCAAGTTCACGCCGTCCGGCGGCAAAGTCACCGTGACTGCGGACTGCTCAGCGGATGGCGGCCTGCTGATACAGGTCAAGGACAACGGCATCGGCATTGCGCCGGAAGACCTAGCGCGGCTGTTCGACCGCTTCGCACAGGTCGACACGTCGTATGCCCGCCGGCATGGCGGAACCGGGCTCGGCCTGCATCTGACGAAGAAGCTGATTGAACTGCATGGCGGCACGATCCGGCTCGAAAGCCAGGTCGGGATCGGGACGACGGCCAGCGTCGCCTGGCCGCCGGAGCGCTGGTGCGAAGACCTGAAGGCGCATTCGGGGAACTGGTAGCGCCGCGCCTCGCCGTCGGCGCGACGACCTAGCGCAGCCGTCCGTATTTCCGCATTGTCGCCTGCAGTCGGTCGAGCGGCAGCGCATGGACGGTATGGCCCTGGAAGCCGATCATGGTTTCCGCCGCCGTCAGCGCATTCAAGATTGCTTCCTCGGTCGCCTCGGCGGCAGCCTGGAACAGCGGCGTCATGTGATCGGGAGCCATCATTCGCGTTGCGACGATCGGCGTGTTGCGCGGCACGCGGTTGCCGGTCGTGAAGGCGAGAAAGATATCGCCGCTGCCATTGCTGCCGATGCCGCCGACCCAGGCCAGGCCGGAGGTGGCGCGGCGGGCAAGCCGCTTGCACTGGATCGGCAAGAGCGGCGCATCGGTGGCGAGGACCACGATGATCGACCCGTCGGTCTTCTTCGGCGCATGGCGCTCGCCCGGCACCTCGTCGGTACCGATCTCGCGGCCAACCGGCACCCCGTCGACGCGGAGCAGTTCGCGGGCGCCGTAGTTGGCCTGGACCAGCGCGCCGACCGTGAAGTTAGCGCCGGCCGTCGCCACGACGCGCGAGGCGGTGCCGATGCCGCCTTTGAAATCGTGACAGATCATGCCGGTGCCGCCGCCGACATTGCCCTCTGCGACCGGCCCTGCGGCGGCGCTGTCAAGCGCCGCGAAGGCGTGTTCGCGGGTCACGGGAAAGCTCTCGGCGTCGCTGAGCCAGCCGTCGAATGTCTCGGCCGTGACCGGCAGGTGCCACTCCTGCGGGACGTTGTGCCTGACCGCATAGGCAACGAGCGCGTCGCGCACGACACCGACAGAGTGCGTGTTGGTGATGCAGAAGGGCGACGCCAGCAGGCCCTGTTCGTCGATCCAGATCGTACCGGTCATCTCGCCGTTGCCGTTGAACGAATGATAGGCGGCGAATACCGCACGTTCCCAGGTATCGTCGCCGCCCGGCCAGATCGCGGTGACGCCGGTCCTCGCGACCGACGGCTCGTCATGGATCACTGTGGCATGGCCGACGCGCACCCCGGCTACATCGGTGATTGTGTTCAGCGGGCCTGTCGGCAGCAGGCCGACACTGATGCCGAGATCGCGGAGGCGGGCGCGTCCCATCAAGTGACCTCCTTTGCTGTGGCGGGGTCAGAACTTAGCCCAGGCCGGCTTATGCGGAGTCAAGCGGCTGTCGCCGCAGGTCAACGCGCCGGCTTGCAGTCCGTCCAGGCTTTCGAGCCGAAGGAGCGCAAGGCCGCGCCCCTCCGCGCCGCTTCGCATCTCGCCCGCC
>JBKOWC010000039.1:0-5548 GCA_046724215.1 Pseudomonadota bacterium
GCCGAAATCGCCCGCGCCCAGGCCCTGGCCGCCGCCTGGAGGCGAAAGGCCGCCGAGTGATTGCAGGGCAAGGAATCTTCTTGAATGTTCCCTATATGTTCTATAAGATATCGTCGGCGCTGTTGGACATCGTGAATCGACGCCAGCGACGCGCGGCCTTCCTTGGCGCGTGGCGGCGTCCACCCGACTGCTCGCCAACCGATTCCGGCTCGTTAACTTCCTTTACATGGGGTTGTTTGATCGATTCGCTGAATCGGTCAGGAATGTTGTCCCATACGTAGGGGCGAGCGGCGCTCGCCCGTCGTGCCGACACTCCGCCCGCTGGGTCTTGACAGGAACCTCCGCCGCCAGGGCGAGCGCCGCTCGCCCCTAGACCCTCGGCGTCCGGCGCCCGTTCCCATCCCCCCGGAGGGGACGCGTAAGGTTATTTTGCACGACTCAAGCTTCCACAGGGGTCCGCGGCTTGTGAACGCAATTCCCGCTGGACATGGGGTCCATCGCGCGTTTTCGGCGGCGTTACTGGATGACGATGCGCGGCGGCTGGCGCCTGGCGTCGCCGAGCGTCTCCGACACCTTCTGCCAGACGCGCGCAGCGATCGCCTGATAGGTCCGGGCGTGGGCGCTGGCGGGATCGCTGACCACGATGGGGCGGCCGCCGTCGGAGGTCTCGCGGATCGCGATGTCGAGCGGGATCTCGCCGAGGAACTCGGCGCCCAGCTTCTCCGCCTCGTGCCGGGCGCCGCCGTGGCTGAAGATGTCGCTGCGCCCGCCGCAATGGGGGCAGAGGAAGTAGCTCATGTTCTCGATGATGCCGAGGATGGGTACATCGACCTTGCGGAACATGTTGAGGCCCTTGCGGGCGTCGAGGAGGGCGATGTCCTGCGGCGTCGAGACGATGACGGCGCCGGTCAGCGGCACCTGCTGCGCCATGGTCAGCTGCGCCTCGCCCGTGCCCGGCGGCAGGTCGACGACGAGAATGTCGAGCTCGCCCCAGTCGACGTCGCGCAACATCTGCGTGATCGCACTGTGCACCATCGGGCCGCGCCAGATCATCGGCGTCTCTTCGGCGATCATGAAGCCGATCGACATGCACTTGATGCCGAAGTTCTGTAGCGGGATCAGGGTGCGGTCGTCCTTCGCCCGCGGGCGGCCGCTGATGCCCATCATGCGCGGCTGCGAGGGTCCGTAGATGTCGGCGTCGAGCATGCCGGTGCGCAGGCCCTGCGATGCCAGCGCCAGCGCCAGGTTGACGGCGGTGGTCGACTTGCCGACGCCGCCCTTGCCGCTGGCAACGGCGACGATCGAGCGGACACCGGGAACGGCCGGCTTGGCGGCGGCCGGGCGGGCGGCCGATTGGTCCGGGCCGGGGCCGCGCGCGGCCGCCGCGCCGCTGCGATGTGCGGTCAGCACGGCGCTGACCGAGAGCACGCCCGGCAGGTCGAACACCGCCTTCTCGGCCGCCTTGCGCAGGGGCTCGAGGCGGGCGCCGCGCGCCGGGTCGACCTCGATGGCGAAGGCGACATTGCCGTCCTTGATCGCCATGCCGGAGATCATGCCCAGGCTGACGATGTCGCTGGCACGGTCGGGATCGGCGACGCGGCGGAGCGCCTCGAGGACCTGGTTCTCGCTGACGGCGCCGCTCGCAGGGGGCATGCTTGAAAACTCCGGGGCTGGCACAAGATGTAGGCTAACGCGCCCGCCGGTTGCCGATGGCGACCGGCTGTCATATAAGGCGCGCACTTCCTCTTGGGAAGTCTAGCGAAATCCGCTTCACCGACGGGAGCTTCCGGACAAGATGCCGTGGCAGAATCAAGGTGGGGGCGGCGGCCCCTGGGGTGGCGGCGGCGGTCCGGGACCATGGGGACGCGGCCCGTCCGGCCAGCGGCCGCCCGACCTCGAGGAGCTGCTGCGCCGCAGCCAGGACCGCGTCAAGCGCTATATGCCCGGCGGCTTGGGCAGCGGCCGCGGCATTGCCATCATCGCCGTCCTCGTCGTCGCCGGTTGGCTGCTCTCGGGATTCTATACCGTGCAGCCGAACGAGGTCGGCGTGCGGATGGTCTTCGGCAAAGTAGCGGACGTGACCGGTCCGGGATTCAACTGGAACCTGCCGGCGCCGATCGGCACCGTCCTGAAGCCCGAGGTGACGACGATCAAGCGCACCGAGATCGGCGGTCGCGCGGATATGGGCGGCGAATCCTCGACCGCCCTCCTGGCCGAGAGCCTGATGCTGACCGGCGATGAAAACATCATCGACATCCACTTCAACGTGCAGTGGAAGATCGGCGAGAAGGCCGACGATCCGATCCATTATCTCTTCAACATCAAAGAGCCCGAGGCGATGGTCAAAAGCGTCTCCGAGGCGGCCATGCGCGAGATCATCGGCCAGACGCAGTTCGAGTACGCGCTGACGGTCGGCCGGGCCGAAATCGAGACGCGCAGCAAGGATCTCATTCAAAGCATCCTCGACAGCTACGGCGCCGGCATCATCGTCACCCAGGTGGCGCTGCAGAACGTCGACCCGCCCGCCGATGTCGTCGAAGCCTTCCGTGACGTGCAGGCGGCGCGCGCCAACAAAGAGCAGAAGGTGAACGAGGCGCAGAAGTACTTCAACCAGGTCACCCAGGAGGCGGGCGGCAAGGCGCAGCAGATCATCAAGGGGGCGGAAGCCTACAAGGAACAGAAGATCGCCATCGCCACCGGCGACGCCCAACGCTTCCTCTCGGTCTACACCCAATACGCCCAGGCCAAGGAGATCACGGAGCGCCGCATCTATCTGGAGACGATGGAACAGATCATGCAGAACATGCGGAAGATCCTCGTCGATACCGCGACGGGCGGCGGCGGCACCGTGCCCTATCTTCCGCTCGACCAGCTGCTGCGCCAGCCGCCGGCCGCGCAGTCGCCGGCGCCGGCCGCGGGGACCAGCCAATGAATCGCTTCAGCGGCGTCGCCCTGGTGATCGTGGCGCTCCTCGCTGTCTTCATCCTGGCGGAGTCCACCTTCACAGTGGATCCATCGGAGCGGGTGCTGGTCTTGCGGCTCGGCAAGCCCGTCCGCCGGCTCGACGACCCCGGCCTGCACGTCAAGCTGCCGTTCTTCGAGGACATTGAGCGGATCAGCAAACGTGTTCTCAGCGTCGAAGGCTCGCAGCAGGAACTGCTGACCCACGACCAGAAGCGCGTCGTCGTCGACTACTTCGCGCGCTACCACATCGACGATCCGCTGCTGTTCTACCAGTCGGTCCGTTCGGAGGACGTGCTCGAGCAGCGGCTGCAGCCGGTCATCGCTTCCCAGCTGCGCCGCGTGCTCGGCAATGTGGAGATGTCGCGAATCCTGACCAAGGAGCGCGCCGAACTCATGCAGCAGATCACGACCGCGGTCGACAGCGAGGCGAAGGGGTTCGGCATCGCGGTCCTCGACGTCCGCATGAAGCGGGTCGATTTGCCGCAGGAGAACAGCCAGGCCATCTTCCTGCGCATGCAGACGCAGCGGCAGCAGGAGGCCGCCCGCATCCGCGCCGAGGGCGACCGCGAGAAGCAGACCGTGCAGGCCGAGGCCGACAAGCAGCGCGTCGTCATCGTCGCCGAGGCACAGAAGCAGTCGGAGATCCTGCGCGGCGAGGGCGACGGCAAGGCCACGGCGATCTACAACGACGCCTACGGTCGCGATCCCGCCTTCTTCGACTTCTACCGGTCGATGCAGGCGCTCACCTTTGGCCTGGCCGGCGACACGACGACCTATGTCGGGCCGGCAACCGGCGACTTCTTCCGCTACTTCGGGCTCCAGCCCGGGAAGGCGCCTACCGGCGGCAGCGCGGCGCCGGCACAATAGCCGGTGGCGCCGGCGCCATTTTGATGAGTCCGTCGAGCGGGCTGTCCGACCTGGTGACGGCGCTGGGCTTGGTCTTCGTCATCGAGGGCCTGGTGCTGGCGCTGGTCCCCGACGCCCTCAAGCGGATGCTGGCGCAGATCCTGCTCCGGCCGACTCAGGCCCTGCGGCTGGGCGGCCTCATTTTCGCGACCATCGGCGTTGCCATCGTCTGGCTCGTGCGCCATTAGTCGGATGGGAGAGCCCGGCTTGGCGTTGTGAGCGCTGGCAAATCGCCGGGTGTTTGCCGTAGAATCCCGCGTTGCGGCGCAACGGAACCACGGCGGCGGTTCGCTGCCAAGCGGGGCGGCTGGCTCCGCGACGACCAGAACGGAGAACCACCTTGGATCAGCGGTCTAATCATCCTCGGAGGCCGGCAGCGGCAGCGCTCGCGGCGCGCGACACCGCGCAACGTCTGCGCTGGATACTGGCCTTCATCGCCCTCGCCGCGCTGACGCTGGCGGCAGCGGTGGTGCAGGCGCGGCCCGCGCCCGACAGCTTCGCGGATCTGGCGGAGAAGCTGCTTCCCGGCGTGGTCAACGTGTCGACGACGCAGACCGTGAAGGACGAGGCGACGACCGGCGACCAGGACCTCGACCAGTTCTTCAAGGACTTCTTCGACCGCCAGCGAAAGAACAACCCGCAGCGGAAGATGACGTCCCTCGGCTCGGGATTCATCATCGACCCGGCCGGCTACATCGTCACCAACAACCACGTCATTGCCGAAGCCGACGAGGTCACCGTCCGCCTGACCGACAATACCGAACTCAAGGCGACCATCATCGGCCGCGACGAGAAGACCGATCTGGCATTGCTGAAGGTCGACTCGAAGGAGCCGCTGACGGCGCTCTCCTGGGGCGATTCCGATGCCATGCGCATCGGCGATTGGGTCCTCGCCATCGGCAATCCGTTCGGCCTGGGCGGCACCGTGACGGCCGGCATCGTGTCGGCGCGCAACCGCATCCTGGAGGGCGGCGGGCCCTACGACGATTACATTCAGACCGACGCCTCGATCAATCGCGGCAACTCCGGCGGCCCGCTGTTCAATACCGCCGGCGAGGTCATCGGCATCAACACCGCCATCTACTCCAACAATTCCGGCGGCAGCGTCGGCATCGGCTTCGCGATCCCGTCGTCGCTGGCCAAGAACGTGATCGCGCAGATCCGGCAGTTCGGCAAGCCGCGGCGCGGCTGGCTCGGGGTGCGCATTCAGACGGTGAACGACGAACTGGCCGAAGGGCTCCACCTGCAGCAGACCAAAGGCGCGCTCGTGGCCAACGTCACCGACGGCGGGCCGGCCGACAAGGCCGGCATCAAGCAGGGCGATGTGATCCTTACCTTCGACGGCAAGGAAGTGAACGAGATGCGCACCCTGCCACGCATGGTGGCCGAAACGCCGATCAACAAGAAGGTCCCGGTGCTCGTGTCGCGGCAGGGCAAGCAGATGACGTTCGACGTCGTCCTCGGCGAGTTGACCGAAGAGGCGGAACAAGCATCGGTCCAGACCACCCCGACGCCGGAAAGCGCGCCGCCGACGAAGGAAGGCAAGATCGCCTCCCTCGGCCTGACATTGTCCGAGATCACGGCCCCGCTCCGCGACAAGTTCTCGCTCGATCAGGATGCCAAGGGCGTCGTCGTGACCGACGTCGAGGACCAGGGCTCGGCGGCGGAGAAGGGGCTG
>JBKOWC010000185.1:0-14414 GCA_046724215.1 Pseudomonadota bacterium
CGCCGCGGCCGTGAAACCGGCGAAGCGCGCGTGGGTGGCGATGATCTCGCGGTAGTGCGGATGCAGGTTTCCCGAGAGCACGGCCTTGCCGCGGCGGGTGACCCGGTTGGCCATCATGACGGCCTCGGCGGTCGCGGTGGCGCCGTCATACATCGAGGCGTTGGCCACCTCCATGTCGGTGATGAGCGCCACCTGCGTCTGGAACTCGAAGAGGTATTCGAGCGTCCCCTGCGTCACCTCCGGCTGGTAGGGGGTGTAGGACGTCAGGAACTCGCCGCGCTGGATCAGATGGTCGACAGCGGCCGGCACATGATGCCGGTAGGCGCCGGCGCCGACGAAGGATGGCGCGCGGCCCGTCCCCAGATTCTTCGCCGCCAGGGCGGCGATGGCGCGCTCGACTTCCAGCTCGCCCATGTGGGCGGGAAGATCGATCAGGCCGGTCAGGCGCGCCTTCTCCGGCACGTCGCGGAACAGGCTGTCGACGGAGGGGACGCCGATCTTCGCCAGCATGGCGCGGCGATCGGCGTCGGTGAGCGGCAGATAGCGCATCAATGCAGTCCTTCGACGAACTTCTGGTAGGCGGCTTCGTCCATCAGGCCCTTGAGCTCGTCGGGCTTGCTGAGCTTGATCTTGACGAACCAGCCGGCGCCGAGCGGATCCTGGTTCACCGTCGCCGGCTCCGCCGTGAGCTTGTCGTTGGCGGCCGCGATGGAACCGGTGACGGGCGCGTAGACCTCGCTCGCCGCCTTCACCGATTCGACGACGGCCATCTCCTTGCCCTTCTCGACCTGCTTGCCGACGGCGGGAAGCTCGACATAGACGACGTCGCCGAGCTGCTCCTGGGCGTAGGCGGTGATGCCGACGGTGCCGGTGTCGCCGTCGACGCTGATCCATTCATGCTCTTCCGTGAACTTCATGATGCTCATGACTGCTCCCCTCAACCTCGGTAGTAGCGATGCGGCACGAACGGCAGCTTGACGACGCCGGCGGGCAGCAGCTTGTCGCGGACGACGACCTGCAGCCGCGTGCCGGGCGCGGCGCTCGCCGTCGCGACATAGCCCATGGCCACCGGCGCGTTGGCCGTCGGCCCGAAGCCGCCGCTCGTGATCTCGCCGATGCGATGGCCGCTCATGTCCTGGATCTCCGCATGGGCACGCACGGGCGCGCGGCCCTCCGGCCGGATGCCGACGAGGCGGCGCATGGTACCTTCCGCAAGCTGCCGGCGGATGACGTCGGCCCCGATGAAGCCGCCCTCGCTGCGCCGGCGCTTGCCGATCGACCAGGTGAGCGCCGCCTCGACCGGCGTCGTCGTCCGATCGATGTCGTTGCCGTAGAGGCAGAGGCCGGCTTCCAGGCGCAGCGAATCGCGGGCCCCGAGGCCGATCGGCTTCACCTCCGGCTCCTCGAGGAGGCGCCGCGTCAGCCGATCCGCCTCGTGGCCAGGCATCGAGACCTCGTAGCCGTCCTCACCGGTGTAGCCGGAACGCGTGACGTAGCAGGCGACGCCGTCGACCGCGAGAAAGGCCGCGCTCATGAACGGCATCGTCCGGCACGGCGGCGCCAGGCGCCCGAGTACCTCGGCGGCCTTGGGCCCCTGCAGCGCAATCAGCGCCCGCGTCGAGAGCTCTTCGATCTCGCAGCTGGCCGAGAGATGGCGGCGCAGATGCGCCGCATCGGCGTCCTTGCAGGCGGCGTTGACGACGAGCATCAGATGGTCGCCGGTATTGGCGATCATGAGATCGTCGAGAATGCCGCCACCTTCGTCGGTGAACTGGGTATAGCGCATCTGCCCAGGCGCCAGCGCCCGGATGTCGGCGGGCACCAGCGCCTCGATCGCCTGCGCCGGACTCTGGCCCGCTTTTCCGGTGAGCCGGATTTGGCCCATATGCGAGACGTCGAACAGGCCGGCACCGGCGCGCGTGTGCAGATGCTCCGTCAGGATGCCGGTCGGATACTGCACCGGCATGTCGTAGCCGGCGAAGGGCACCATCTTGCCGCCGAGCTCGAGATGGAGCGCGTGCAGCGGCGTGCGTCGCAATGGCTGGTCAGAAGCGTCCAACAGAGGTCCTCCGACGGAAACGCGGGACCCGGACGCCGAACAACTGCGCCGCGGGTGCCCCCTCTGTCTTACGGACCTGAAAGATTCGCCGCCGGCAAAGGCGCCGACGACTTACCCCTTCGGTGAGACGGCGGTCACGGACCCTGCCGCACCGGACGCCTGCTTTCCAGAGTGCCTCATGCCGCACGGTCCTTTTGCCTGAGAGTTTCCGGGGCGGTTGCTCCTTCGGCGCCGGCCCGATCTGCCGGTCTCTCCCACGCGGGCGGCGACAGAGTCCTCCTCCGGGAATCTCCGGTCAAGCCTCAAAGCGACGCTGGACACGGCAATGTTTTTCCGCCATCGCCGGCGCAAGGGGGTTGACGGATTCCGGCCGGCTCTTACGTGAACGCCAGCTGGGTCCGGGCCCCTCTGGCGGTCGAGGCGTCGACCGTGATGTCGGACCTTCCATTTGCCCTTGCGCTTTCACGCGGCGCGATCGCATCGGGAGGCCCTCGTGCCGATTTCCGTGGCTCTCTGGCTCGGATTCAGCGTCATCGTGGTGGGCCTGCTGGCCCTCGATCTCGGGCTGCTGCATCGCAAGCAGCGGGCGATCGGCGTCGGCGAAGCACTCCGGCTCAGCCTCGGCTATTTCCTGCTCGCGCTCGTCTTTGCGGTCGCCGTCTTCCATTTCCGCGGCGCGCAGGCGGGTTACGAGTTCCTCGCGGGCTACCTGGTCGAGAAGAGCCTCAGCCTCGACAACATCTTCGTCTTCGTCCTGATCTTCGGCGCCTTCGGGGTGCTACCACGGCATCAGCACCGGGTGCTGTTCTGGGGCGTGATTGGGGCGCTATTGATGCGGGCCGTTCTCATCTCGGCCGGCACGGCGCTGATCGCAGCCTTTCACTGGGTCGTCATTTTCTTTGGCGGATTCCTGGTGCTGACGGGCCTCAAGATGCTCGTGAGCGCCAATCTGCGGCCCGATCTGGCTCGTAACCGCATCGTCGCCTTCCTGCGTCGTCACTTGCGCGTCACGGAATCGAACGCCGACGGGCGGTTTTTCGTGCGCCGCGACGGCCTCCTGTCGGTGACTCCGCTGTTCCTGGCCCTGGTGCTGGTAGAGAGCGCCGATCTGGTGTTCGCCGTGGATTCGATCCCGGCGGTGTTCGCGATCACCACGGACCCTTTCATCGTCTACACCTCGAACGTGTTCGCGATCCTGGGCTTGCGGGCGCTCTACTTCGCGCTTCCCGCCGTAGTTCATCGCTTTCACTACCTGAAATACGGCATATCGCTCGTGCTGGTCGCCATCGGCGGCAAGATGCTCGCCAACGGCATCGCCGGCGCGCCGATCGTGCCGACGGAACTTGCCCTCGCGCTCATGGCCGTCCTCATCGGCGGCGCCATCGGCCTGTCGCTGCTGCGCCCGCCGCGCAAAGACGAGCCACCCGCCGGCTGGATTCCGGGCAGCCGGCAGCCTCACCAAGACGAAACCCTCACCGTGAAGGAGGTCAAGCAATGAAATGTCCGACCTGCAGCGTCGATCTCGTGATGTCAGAACGGCAGGGCGTCGAGGTCGACTATTGCCCCAAGTGCCGTGGCGTCTGGCTCGATCGCGGCGAACTCGACAAGATCGTCGAGCGCTCGCCGACCACCGAAACGCAGCGCAGCGATCTGACCGATCCCATCCGCGAACGCTGGCGGGGACGTCGTCGCGATAACGACGATGACGACTCCGATCGGCGACGCGGCGGGTTCCTGTCGGACCTCTTCGACTTCTAGCGGAAGGTACGGCCAGCAGGGCCGCGGGGCGTCAGCGGCTCTGCTGGCGATTGTACTCGAGCTCCTCGGGCGTCATCTCGAAGCCGACGATGATGATGAAGTCGTTGCCGTCCTGGCCCGTCTGCAGCGGGATCGTCTGCGTGATCTCGTCGACGATGCCGTTCTGCGTCTGGTTGCCGGGGAACTCGATGGTCGCATCGAACGCCTCGCGCGCCAGCACCGTCTTGTCGCGGCGGGCGATGGCGACGAAGTAGTTGAACGTCGCCTTGCCCGTCTTGTCGGCGGCGCCGCGCGAGCCCAGGATCTGCACCTTCATGTTGACGTCGATCGAGCTGCTGTCGTAGCCGCAGTCGCCGACGAGGTCGCCGATCTGCGCCTCGAACTGAACGTGCGCCGGGTCCTTTTCGACGCCAACGAAGCGCGTCAGGTGGCCGGCCTGGTCGGCAATGACGGCGCGCGGACACGGGCCCGGCGGCGCCGGTGGCTGCGAATGGAAGTCGAGCGACTTCAGCGTCTGGCAGCTGCCGAGGAGGAGCGATGCGGCGATGAGCGCCAGCCGCGGCGCGATGGAACGATACATACCGAGGGATGCCGGCGACCTAGACCGTCTTGTGAGTGCCGTCGCAGGTCGGCCGGCTTTTGGTCGCCTTGCAGCCGCAAAACCAGACCGTTTTGCTCTCATTGGCGGTGTATTCGAGCGGGGCAAGGCCGAACGCCGTGTGCGAGCCGTCGCAGAACGGCTGCTTCGCGCTGCGGCCGCAGGCGCACCAGAAATAGGTCTTGCCGGCCACGACATCGACCGGATAGGGCGCTTTTTGCGCCGGGATCGCCTCCGCCATGTTCCGCTTCCTTCGCGCTTTCCCCTGTACTACTGTGCCGCCGGCGCCCGAACCCGCGGCCCGGCGACTTTAGTTAAGCACCGGACGTTGCACAAGGCAGTTGCGGATTGGCCGCCGGCAGCACATATCAGGGCATCGCGATGGTTCACCGGCCGCTCACCGTCCTCCTGGCTGCGCCGCGCGGCTTCTGCGCCGGCGTGGAGCGGGCCGTCCAGATCGTCGAGCAGGCGCTGCAGCGCTACGGCCGGCCGGTCTATGTCCGGCACGAGATCGTCCACAACCGCTTCGTCGTCGAGAACCTGGAGACCAAGGGCGCCGTCTTCGTCGACGAGCTGGACGAAGTGCCGACCGGTGCGCCGGTCGTCTTTTCCGCTCATGGCGTGCCGAAATCGGTGCCGGTCGATGCCGAGCACCGCCGGCTGCTGTCGCTCGACGCCACCTGCCCGCTGGTGAGCAAGGTGCACCGCGAGGCGGAGCGGCATTTCAACGCGGGCCGCCACATCATCCTGATCGGCCATGCCGGGCATCCCGAGGTGATCGGCACGATGGGACAGCTGCCCGCCGGCGCCGTCACGCTCGTGGAATCCGTGGCGCATGCCGAGCAGGTGGAGCTGCCCGCCGACCGCAGCCTCGCCTACATCACGCAGACGACGCTGGCGGTCGACGAGGCGGCCGACATCATCGCCGTCCTGCATCGCCGCTTCCCGCAGATCTACGGGCCGCGGCGGGAAGACATCTGCTATGCTACCACCAACCGCCAACAGGCGGTCAAGGCGATCGCTCCCCGCTGCGACGCCATGCTGATCGTCGGCGCGCCCAACTCGTCCAACTCGATGCGGCTGGTGGAGGTGGCGAAATCGGCCGGCTGCGAGCGTGCCTGGCTGGTGCAGCGGGCGGCCGACATCGACTGGGACTGGCTCGCCGGCGTCGACCGGCTCGGCCTCACCGCCGGCGCCTCGGCACCGGAACTGCTGGTCCAGGAGGTCATCGCGGCCTGCCGCGAGCGCTTCACGGTCGCCGTCGAAGAACTTGCCGTGACAGAGGAAAGCGTGCATTTCAGGCTGCCAAGGGCACTCACCGCCTGATCTCTTTCCCGCCGGACGCGCGCATCCCGCCATGGCCGTCTACACGGAAGTCTCCAACGGCGAGCTGGAAGCGTTCGTCGGGCTCTACGACATCGGCCAGGTCGTCTCCTGCAAGGGCATCGCCGAGGGCGTCGAGAACAGCAACTTCATGCTGTCGACCGACCTCGGCAGCTACATCCTGACGCTCTACGAGAAGCGGGTGGCCCGCGCCGACCTGCCGTTCTTCCTCGGCCTCATGGACCATCTGGCGGCCAAGGGCGTGGTGTGCCCGACGCCGATCCACCAGAGGTCGGGCTCGGCCCTCGGCGAGCTGTGCGGCCGGCCGGCGGCGATCATCAGCTTCCTCGAGGGCATGTGGCCGCGGCGGCCGACGCCGCGCCAGTGCCAGCTGCTCGGCGATGCGCTGGCGCGCATGCATCTGGCCGGGGCCGACTACCGGGGCGTGCGCGCCAATGCGCTGTCGCTGGCGGGCTGGCGCAGGCTGGCCGAGCAGACGGCGGCGCGGGCCGGAGAGGTCGCGACCGGTCTGGCGGATGAAATCGGCAGGGAACTGGCGGCCTTTGAGGCCGACTGGCCGGCTGACCTCGCCGCCGGCGTCATCCATGCCGACCTCTTTCCCGACAACGTGTTCTTCCTCGGCGACCGGTTGTCGGGGATCATCGACTTCTACTTCGCCTGCAACGACTTCTACGCGTACGACTTGGCGGTCTGCCTGAACGCCTGGTGCTTCGAGCCGGACAACAGCTTCAACGCCACCAAGGCGCGCCTCCTGATCGGTGCCTACAACAAGGTGCGGCCGATTCCGGCGGCCGAGATGGCCGCCCTGCCGCTTTTGGCGCGCGGCAGCGCCCTGCGCTTCCTCCTCACCCGGCTCTATGACTGGCTGAACCATCCGCCGGGCGCCTTCGTGAAGCCGAAGGACCCGCTCGAGTATCTGCAGAAGCTGCGCTTCCACCGGGCAGTGAAGAGCCCGGCGGCATATGGGGTGGATTAGCGCGTCACAGCCGCCACCGTGTCCCCCAGATGCAGGTGACGCCGTCGGTGTCCTGGCCGTAATAGACGGTGAAGAGCGAGCTGTCGGCGTCGAGCAGGGTGCAGGGATAGCCGAGGTCTTTGTTCGGCAGGCCACCGCGGATGCGGATCGTGCCATCGACGTCCCAGCTCTCGCCGGAGTCGGCCGAGAGCACGGCACGGATACCGAAATCGGGCGCGCGCCAGCCGACGGTGCAGAGCAGGCGGCCGTCCGGCAGCTGCAGGAGGTGCGGCGGATAGCCCTCGATCGGCAGGGCCTGCGGCTCGCTCCAGCCATGGCCGTCGTCGTCCGAAATGCACTGATGCAGGCGGCGGGTGCCGTTGTCGCGCAGATGCATCAGCAAACGGCCGCTCGGCAGGCGGATGAGGCTCGGCTCTTCGAATTCGCTGCCGGCCTTCGACGCGACCTGCACGGGGTTGTCCCATTCGCGGCCGCCGTCAGCCGAGCGCACGACGAACACGATGCGGTAGTTCGGAATGTCGGAGAGCGGCAGCAGCAGATGACCGTTCGGCAGCTGGCAACCGCCGCGCATGCCGTAGCCGCCGGCATAGGGCGCCGTTTCGATCAGATGGCTGGCCGCCCAGCTCTGGCCGTCGTCCTCCGAGAAATGCACCCAGGTCTGGCCGCCGCCGCGCGCCCAGGGCATATGCGCTTCCGGATCGGCGAGCATGGCTGGCGCCGAATCGAGCTCCGGCGAGAGCGCCAGGTTGCGCACGAGATCGGCCGGAAAGCGCAGCGGGCCGCCGCTCAGACTTTCGCCCGCCGAGCGCCGGGCGAAGCCGAGCGGAAACCAGCGGAAGCGCCACTGGTTGAGCATGAGGCGGCCGTCCGAAAGCGGGGTCAGACTGGCGCATTCGGTGCCGCACCAGTCATAGTTCGGCACCACCTGCGGACTGGACCAGGAGGCGCCGCGGTCCGACGACCGGATGACGACGTTGCGGAACTCCGGATCCTGCGGCGGATGCAGGATGACCGGCCGCCGCGGCGCCTTGTTGAAGACGACGAGCCAGTCGCCGTTGGCAGCGGCGGCGATCTGCGGATGCGCGGCGTAGGCGTGCGGATCCTTGTGGAGAATCGAGTGTACGGCGTCGTTCGCGTCGATCATGGTCGCGATGCGCAAGGGCGACCGGCGGGTCGCCCGTGACAGCCGGGGGCGACCGGCAGGTCGCCCCTACAAAGGCGCTTCACAACGTGAAGCGGGTGCAGAGGCAGTATTGGATCGGCTTCGGATCGTCGCTCCATTCGTGGTAGGAGGCGACGATCGTCCCGTCCAGCATCTGCTGCACCGAGGGATAGCCGATATGCTGGTAGACGCCCGGGTGCTGCCAGTTGATGCCGCCTTCGGCCACCTTGCCGCTCGACGGCGTCATCCGGCTGGAGCCGGGCGTGTCGGAGACGGTCTTGCCGGGCACGCCGCCCTCGCGGATGACGAACTCGTTCTTGATGTCCCAGGTGAGGCCGTCGGCCGAGTAGCAGCCGCGCGTGCCGTAGGGCGGCCGGCGGTAGCCGTAGACCATCATGTAGCCGCCCTGCTTCAGCGGGATCGCCTCGGCCGGATAGCCCCAGATGTTGAGCCACTTCGGCGGCGTCCAGGAGAAGCCGTCGTCCTCCGACACGACCATGACCATGTTCCTGGCGTCGCCCGACGGATTCACGTGCGTGCGCAGGAAGCAGACGAGGCGGCCGTCGGCGAGGCGCAAAATCGCCGGCTCCTCGTAGTCGATGATGGAAGCGGGATCGTAGGCGAGCGTCGAGTAGTATTCCCAGTTGTCGCCGCCGTCGTCGGAGCGCATGAGGGCCGAGCGCGTCGATTCGCCCTCGCCCTCCTCCTCGTAGCCGTGGATGCGGCCGTAGAGCCCCATCAGGATCGAGCCGTTCGGCAGCTCCCAGCAGCCGAGCCGGCAGCCGCCATGCTTCAGCGGCCGCACGTTGACGGCGATCGGCTTCGTCCAGGTCTTGCCGCCGTCCTTTGACTTCACGACGTAGGTGCCGAGCCAGGCCTGCGTCTTGTAGGCCCAGGTCCAGTCGCCCCATTCCTTCGTCATGGGCTGGCTGGCCCACGAAGGCTGCTCCGGCTTGATGCCGCGCTTGAAGAAGCCGGTGATGGTCATGTTGACGACGAGCGTGCCGTCGGCAAGCTCGCAGATGCCGCAGTCCCAGTTGCCCTCCGTCTCGCTCCAGGGCAGCACGACCGACGGCTCGCTCCAGGTCTTGCCGCCGTCCTTCGAGCGCGCCATCAGCGTCTGCCCGCTGTCGTGATGGAAGGGGAAGCGCTCCTCGTTGAAGACGGCGAGCAGGTCGCCGTTCTTCAGCACGCGCGTCGCGATCTGATTGATGCAGTGCTCGGGGTGCTTGAAGATCGTGTGATGGGTGACGTTGGCCGGCTTCTTCATTTGCGATGTTCCTGCAGGACTGTTGGCGCGGATCATCGTGCGCAGCGCCGTCGGCTGCTTGACAATGGCGGACAGGAAGTTGACGGGCTACGCCCCCTCGCCCTGACCCCGGACGAGCGGTTGCGGGTGCGCGGCCCGGTCCTACAGCCGCTTGCCGCTCTCGGCGTCGAAGGCGTGGATGGCGTCGTTGGGGACGAGGCGGATATCGGCGCCGACGTCGGGCAGGATGCGCTCGTTGAGCAGCACGGTGACGGCGCGGCCGCCGACCTCGGAGACGATCTGCACCTGGGCGCCGGTCGGCTCGACGAGCGCCACCTTGGCGGCGAGGCCGCCGCTGCCGTTGCCGATCTTGAAATGCTCGGGCCGAATGCCGACCAGGATCGCCTGCCCCTCCGTGCCCGACAGCTGCGCCGGCAGCTCGAGCCGGGCACTGCCGTCGATCACCGCGGCCTTGCGGGCGCCGTCCACGGCGAGCCGCGCCGGCAGCAGGTTCATGGCCGGCGAGCCGATGAACTCCGCGACGAAGACGTTGGCCGGACTGTCGTAGAGCTCGATCGGCGAGCCGATCTGCTCGATGTGGCCGTCGCGCAGCACGACGATGCGGTCGGCCATGGTCATGGCCTCGATCTGGTCGTGGGTGACGTAGATGATCGTCGTCTTCAGGCGCTGATGCAGCGCCTTGATCTCGCTGCGCATGGAGACGCGCAGCTTGGCATCGAGGTTCGAGAGCGGCTCGTCGAACAAGAACACCTTGGGATCGCGCACGATGGCGCGGCCCATGGCGACGCGCTGGCGCTGGCCGCCCGAGAGTTCCGCCGGCTTGCGCTTCAGATAGTCGGTGAGGTTGAGGATCTTGGCCGCGGCCTGCACGCGTTCCTCGATCAGCTTCTTGTCGGCGCGCCGCACGCGCAAGGAGAACGCCATGTTCTCCGCCACCGTCATGTGCGGGTAGAGGGCGTAGCTCTGGAACACCATGGCGATGTCGCGCGCCTTGGCCGGCAGGTCCGTGACGTCGCGGCCGTCGATGGCGATCGAACCGTCGCCGACCGTCTCCAGCCCGGCCACCAGCCGTAGCAACGTCGATTTGCCGCAGCCGGACGGCCCGACGAGGACAAGGAACTCGCCGTCGCCGATCGTCAGGTCGATGTCGTGCAGCACCTCGACGGTGCCGAAGGATTTCCGCAGACCGCGGATGTCGATAGAGGCCATCTGGTCACGCCCTCCCGTGGGCGCATCACAACACAAGGCGCATGCAAAGGCCAAGCCGCATTATAGGCCGCGACAGGATTCGTCAAGTTGCCGTCCGCCCCCATCAAACCGGCCCGCGCCGAACCGTCGATGATTCCGCCCATCGGGCCGCTCCGTCGGCCCGCGCCGCGACGACAAGGCGCAGTGCGCTCCGGCGCGCGGCGGCAACAAGAATCATGGGAGGCGGGAATGTCGAAGAGAGTGAAAGGCCTGACGCGCCGGCAGTTCGCCAAGGCCGCGGGCGCCACGGCCGCGCTGGCGGCCGTGCCGATGACGCACATCCGCAAGATCTACGCGGCGACACCCATCGAGTTGACGCACTGGAGCTGGCTCGCGGCGTCCGACGGCGAGGTCTGGGCGCAGATGATCCAGAACTTCAACGACGCCCACAAGGACAAGGGCGTGCAGATCAAGATGGAGGTCATCGCCGAGGAGCAGTACACGACCAAGGTCCTGGCCGCGGCGGCGACCGGCAACGCGCCCGATTTCGGCTGGGGCACGGCCGGCCAGCACGCGCAATGGGCGCAGGACGGCGTCACCGTGCCGCTCGACGACCTCGCCACCAAGGGCGGCCTCGACCTTTCGGACTTCTCCGACTTCTCGCTGAAGATGGCGCGCTTCCCGAAGTACGACAACAAGCTCTTCATGATCCCGATGGACCTGATGAGCCTGCAGCCGGAAGTGAACCTCGACCACGTCAAGGAGGCCGGCCTCGACGCGGACAAGTTCCCGCAGGACGGCGACACGCTGATCGAGTGGGCCAAGGCCATGACCAAGCGCGACGGCGACAAGGTCACGCGCTCCGGCATCATGATGACCGGCTCCGGCGTGCAGCCGACGGTGACCTGGGGCATCGTCGCCGAGCAGATGGGCTTCCAGCGGGCCAGCGACGACCTCAAGACCGCGGCCGTCAATCCCGACGCCGGCAAGGCGGCGATGCAGTGGGTGCTCGACCTCTTCGACAAGCACAAGGTGTCGACGCGCGACGTGACCGACCGCTACAAGGCGTTCGGCACCGGCCAGGGCTCGATCTTCTGGACCGGGCCGTGGACGCTCAACGGCTATACGCAGCAGAAGCTCAACTTCCGCACCTACCTGTTCCCGAAGATCGGGCAGAAGCAGCTCACCTACTTCGAGATGGGCGGCATGGAGTTCTACGTCCAGAAGGACACGGCGCGCTACGAGGCCACCATGCAGGCGGTGAAGTGGATCTCCGACAACAGCTTCCTGTGGACGACCAAGGGCCGCGGCGCGTCGCCCCGCAAGTCGATCCTCGAGAACAAGGACTACAAGACGGGCGGCCTGCCGTGGGACGTGCGCGGCGCCTTCGTCGAGGGCATGGCCTTCGCGACGGCCGGCGAGATCCCGGTGCTGGCCGCGCCCGACTTCACGATCTATTCCGGCGGCAATTTCCTCGCCAAGACGCTGGAGCAGGTGTGGGCCAAGCAGAAGTCGATCGACCAGGCCATGACCGAGATCCAGACCCAGTGGCAGAAGGGCCTCGACGCCGGTTGATGCGGGGATCGAGGCTGGTATCGCCGCCCGCACGACATTCCCCCGCCCCTTGTGGGCGGGGGACCAAGGGGGCGGGGCTTCGCGCCGGCAGGCGCGGCAAGAGTCGGATCGCCGATGCAACGGCGACGGTTGCGCACTCCCGGTAGGCCAGGCATGGCGATGCGGTACATGCCCCGTGAACCGGCGCGATCTGCGAGAGAGGCTTCTTGGCGCGCTGCCGCGCGCAGACCCCGCCCCCTTGATCCCCCGCCCACAAGGGGCGGGGGAATTTCACGTCCATGACGGCGACAGCCGTCACGCTGGCGCGGCCGCGTGCCCGCGCCGAAGCGCCGCGCACGGACTGGATCGGCTACCTCTTCGTCGCCTTCTTCACGCTGCCGTTCCTGATCTTCAACATCGGGCCGATCCTCTTCGGCGCCTACCTGTCCTTCACCAAGTGGGGCATCTTCGGCCGGCCGAAGTGGGTGGGCCTGCAGAACTTCCGCGACGCCTTCGCCGACGAGTTCACCATCATCGCCTTCAAGAACACGATCCTCTACGGCATCGTCATCGTGCCCTGCGTCACCGTCATCGGGCTCGCCTTCGCGCTCTATGTGCATCAGCGCTGGCCGCTCTCCGGGCTGGCGCGCACGCTGTTCTTCTCGCCCTACGTCGTCTCGGCGACGGTCATCGGCCTGGTCTGGGTGTGGATGCTCGACACCCAGTTCGGCCTGGTGAACCATTATCTCGCCTATGTGGGGCTGCCGGAGATACCCTGGCTCACCAGCACCAACTGGTCGCTCATCGGCGTCAGCATCGCGTCGGTCTGGTGGGACCTCGGCCTGGTCTTCGTGCTGCTGCTGGCGGCGCTGCAGGATGTGCCGCGCGAGCTCTACGAGGCCGCCGAGGTCGACGGCGCCAGCCGCTGGCAGCGGCTCCGCATGGTCATCGTGCCGCAGCTGCGGCCGGTCATCAGCCTGTGCGTGACGCTGCAGATGATCTCCACCTTGCGCATCTTCAGCCAGGTCTATGTCATGACCAACGGCGGGCCCGCCTCGTCGTCTTCGTCGGTGATCTATTACATCTACACGACAGCCATCAACCGGCAGCTGTTCGGCTACGCCTCGACCGTCTCGATGCTGCTGTTCCTGATGATACTCGTCATCACGCTCGTCCACCGGCTGTTCATCCGCGAGCGTTGAGCCGTGGCCGCGACCCGCACGCAGACGATCAATCACTGGCTGCGCCGCTACAACCTGCGGCTCGCCGATGTCCCCGTATGGCTCATCGGCCTGATCATCGCGGTGCTCTGGGCCATGCCGTTCGTCTGGATGGTGTCGACCTCGCTGAAATACTCCGGCGACGTCATGACCGTCGACATCGAGTGGCTCCCGCGCCGCGTGACCTTCCAGAACTACGTCAGGATCTTCAGCGACTATCCGGTGCTGCGCTGGCTGTTCAACAGCCTCTTCGTCGCCGTCGTCGGCACCGGCCTCAACATCCTCTTCGGCGCCATGGCCGGCTACGCGCTGGCGCGCCTCCGCTTCCCCGGCCGCGACGCGCTCTTCTTCCTGTTTCTGGCCTCGCTGATGGTGCCGACGGAAGTGACGGTCGTGCCGCTGCTCTTCGCCATCATCAAGATCGGCTGGTGGAACACCTACCAGGCGATCATCTGCCAGCCGCTCACCTACGTCTACAGCGTCTACATCTTCCGCCAGTTCTTCCTGACGCTGCCGCGCGACCTCGAGGACGCCGCCAAGATGGACGGCGCCAACCACTTCCTGATCTTCTGGCGCATCGCCCTGCCGCTCGCGCGCGCTCCGCTGATCGCGGCGACCGTGATCGTCTTCACCCTCAACTGGAACAACTTCCTGTGGCCGCTGCTCGCCGTCTCTTCCGACGAGATGAAGACGCTCCCGGTCGGCATCGCCGCCTTCGCGCCGGTCACCGGCACGCGCACCCAGCTCGAAGGCTTCGCCCTCGGCATGGCCGGCATCACCGTGCTTTCGGTGCCGAGCCTGATGCTGTTCTTCTTCCTGCAGCGCTACTTCATCCAGGGCCTGTCGAGCGGCGCGGTGAGGGGATGATACGATTGCGTCGACCCGCAAGGCGGGAACCCATCACAAGCTGTCGCCCCGGCGAACGCCGGGGCCTATAGGCTCCGGCCTCTGGAATATGGACCCCGGCGTTCGCCGGGGTGACAGCGAGAAAGAAGGGGAAACGCAGATGGACGCAGATCAGAAGGGATGAACGCGGATCGATTGATTACGCGCCGAAGGCGCGCAGAAGAACCTTATCCGCGTCCATCTGCGTCCATCTGCGGTTTCAATCCGATCTGCCTTTCTCCGTGCACCCTCCGTGGCTCTGTGCCTCTGTGGTTCAAGGCCCCATACTCGATCCCAGCCATGGGAGTGGACCATGAGTGAGGACCGTCGCGCGCTTCTGCAGTGGGTGGAGGAGGAGCGCGAGCGCATCGTCGCCTTCTTCCGCGGCTTCATCCGCTGC
>JBKOWC010000156.1:0-4425 GCA_046724215.1 Pseudomonadota bacterium
GCCATCGGAAAGACGACGCGCCAGAGCACCTGCCAGCGCGTGCATCCGTCGACCAGCGCGCTTTCCTCGAGCTCGATCGGGATGTCCTCGATGTAGCCCCGCATCATCCAGATCACGTAGGGCAGGCTGAAGGCGGTGTAGAGGATGATCAGGCCCTGATAGGTGTCGACCCAGCCGAACCAGACATAGAGCAGGAAGATCGGGAACACGATGGCGATCGGCGGCATCATCCGCTGCGAGATGATCCATACCGCCAGGTTCTCGCCGCCGGTCTTGAATCGCACCAGGCCGTAGGCGCAGATCGTCCCGAGGAGCATGGCGAGCACCGTGCTGACGCCGGCCAGGACCAGGCTGTTGCCGACGGTGGTGGCGTCGCCGTCCTTGAACAGCACGCCGTAGTTCGCGAACTGGATGCTCTTGGGATACCAGACCGGCGGATAGTGGAAGATCTCGTCCGGCGTCTTGAAGGAAATGATGAAGAGCCAATAGATCGGGAAGACGAAGAACAGCGTCAACGCGATCGCCGCGGCATAGCGGACGCCGAGAACGACGCCCGGTCGGCGCAGCAGGGGCCGCTCCGCGCTCACTTCGCCAAGCCCATCCGTTTGAGCGCCCACAGCACGATCACCGTCAGCAGGAACACCACCAGGAAGGCCATGGCGGCCGTGTAGCTCGTTTCGAACTGAGTGAATCCCTGCACATAGGTGTAGATCGAGATCGTCTCGGTCATCGTCCCCGGGCCGCCTTGGGTCAGCGCCCAGATGATGTCGAAGATGCGCGCGAGGTCGAGGCCGCGGATCAGGATGGCGATCGCCATCACCGGCCAGATCGCCGGCAGCACGATCTTGAAGAAGGTGCGCCAGTAGCCGGCGCCGTCGATCTCGGCGGCTTCGGTCAGCGACTTGTCGACGTTGGAGAGCGCCGCCAGCAGGATCAGGAACATGAACGGCGTCCACTGCCAGATCTCGCAGACGATGATGGCGGGATAGACGAGAGTGGGACTGACCGTCCACAGCGCCGGCACGGGATGCCCCGCGATCCAGCCGATGATCTGATTGATCGGCCCGTAGCGGTTGTCGAACATCAGCCGCCACGTGGCGCCGGCCACGATCGGCGCGATCACCGTCGGCAGGACGAGAAGCGACACGAAGATCTGGCGGCCGGGCAGGCGCTCGAGAAAGAGCTGCGCCATGAGCAGGCCGAAGACGAGCTCGAGCGGCAGCGCCACCGCCGTGATGATCGCCGTATGCAGCAGGGCCTGCCAGAGGCGGGCGTCGTGGAACAGCTGGGCGTAGTTCAGCAGGCCGACGAAGGAGGTATCTTCCTCCAGCATGGTGATGTGCTGGAAGCTCTTGATCAGCGAATAGACGAGCGGGAACAGCCCGATCAGCAGCAGCAGGAAGACTGCCGGCGCGACGACGACATATTTGAAATGACGATCGGGCGAACGGCCGGGCACGGCGGCCGGACCGCCCGCGTCATCGACCATCTGTGCCGATCCGCTCATGCGATATCGACGTCGCCGGTCTGCCCCCATCCGGCGCTCCGGCCCGCCGCTTTGCGGTGCCGGGACCGGATGGGGGCGACAGCGGCTCTTGACGCGGCGTCGATCCTCTACTTCGGATAGGCGCCGGACTTTGCGGCCCAGGCCTGGTAGACCGCCTTCTGCTTGTCGACGCCGATCTTGTCGGTGATGGCGTCCCAGTCGCTGGCGGCCTGATCGAGGATCGCCTTCGGGTCGTCGCCGGCCCACAGCTTGCTGATCGACTGCCGCAGCACCTCCTCGTACTTGTCGGTCTGCAGGAGCGACAGGTCGAGCAGGCCCGTCTCCGATCCCGCCTTCAGCGTCGCCAGGTAGTCCTTGGCGTCCGGCCACTTCGCCAGATATTCCGCGTTCGTGTAGTGCGACGTGCGGAAGGGATCGCGCAAGGTATAGGGCAGCTGCACGCGCTGCGTGCTGATGTCCTCGCTGTTCAGCCACTGGATGAACAGGTAGGCCGGCTCCTTCTGCTTGCTGGTCGACGACACCGACAGCGCGAAGCCGGCCGCCAGCTCGGGATGCCCGCCCGGCGGGAGGGCATAGCCGACCTTGCCGGCGATCTGCGACTTCGGCACCCAGTTGAGGGCTTGTTCGTTGGTGCCGTAGCCGGCGGCCCAGCGGCCATAGGGCGGCCAGGAGATCGTCATCGCCGTCTGGCCCTGCAGGAAGGCGGCCAGGTTCTCGACGAAGCCGAACTGCTCGACGCCCGGCGGCATGAACTTGTTCTCGCTGCGCATGTCGGTGAAGACTTTGACGCCGATGTCGCTGTTGATCGCGGCCTTCATCGTGTCGGCGTCGAAGAACTTGCCGCCTTCGTTGCGGAAGCGCTCCTGGAACATGTACATGGCATAGGGTGGCTGGCGGAAGAACGCGGCGCCGTAGGTGTTCGGCTGCAGCTTGTCGGTGAAGAACTGGCCGACCTCGTCGAACTCCTTCCAGGTCTTCGGCACCGTGAGATCGCGCCCGACCTTGGCCTTGAAATCGGCCTGGTTCTGCGCGTCGCCGAAGAGGTCCTTGCGGTAATACATGACGAAGACGTCGCCGTCGTCCGGGAAGCCGTAGATCTTCCCCTTGTGCGTCATCTGGTTGTCGCGATAGGTCGGCGCGATCTTCTGCAGCTCATCGCGATAGCCGTACTTGTCGACGTAGGGGTCCAGATCCTCGAGGGCGCCGGCATCGGCGAGGTCGGGCATCCACGCCGGAATCACGTTGAGGGCGTCATAGGCGCCGGCGCCGGAGCGGTAGTCCTGCATGATCTTGGTGAACATCTCGGCCGTCGCAACCTCGACGACCTTGACCTTGATGCCCGTGAGCTTCTCCCACATCGGGCCAGAGAAGTTGAGCGGGTCGAGCGATTGCAGGCCGGCCTCCCATACGATCGTGATGGTCGAGCCGGAATACTTCTTGGCCTCGTTGACCGCCCGCTCGGCCGCGGAGTCCGCCCAGGCCGAAGCGGCCCAGCCCACCGCCAATGCGGCGGCGGCCATCATCGGTAGCTTCTTCAGGAAACGCATTTTTGTCCCTCCCTGTTTGCAGCAAGTTGGCGGCGCCGCCCGCTTGTGCGCTCGACGCCGGCGTTCAGTGCGCCTTGGTCCGCATCCTCTCTTTCGCCTCAGTACCTGTCCCGGTCACCCGCCGAATTGCGCGGCGTACCCCGCAAGCCGCTGGCGCCACGCATCCGTCGACAACAGCACCTTGTTGACGATCCCGCCGGGGTCGCGGCCGTGCATGACGTCGAGCACCGCCTTCACGTCCGACGCGCCGATGCCGGCAAAGCACTGGTCGGTCCAGCACAGCGCATGCGGCGCAAAGATCACGTTGTCGAGCTTCAGGATGGGATCGTCGGCGGCCGGCGGCTCCTGCTCCAGCACATCCAGGCCGGCGCCCGCGATCCGCCGTTCCTGCAGCGCCCGCGTCAAGGCCTTCTGGTCCACGATCGGGCCGCGCGCGGTGTTGATGAAGTAGGCGGTGGGCTTCATCAGCGCCAGACGGTCGGCATTCACGAGATGCCGGGTCTCCGGCATCAGCGGGCAATTGACGGTGACGAAATCGGACTCGCGGAACACCGTCTCGAGATCGACGAGCTTGACGCCCAGCGACTCCGCCTTCCGCCGATCGGCATAGGGATCATGGGCGATGAACTTCATGTCGAGCGGCTTGACGAGGCCAAACATCTCGGTGCCGATGTTGCCGATGCCCACCGAGCCCAGCGTCTTGCCGACGAGACCGACGCCCATGTGCTCCGACTTGCGGGCGAATCCGCTCGCCGCCTGGCGGGTCAGCTGATCCTTGATCATCATCTTGCCGGCGAGCGCCAGTATGAAGGTGAGAATCGCGACGGCCACCGGCCGCCGCACGCCGTCGGGCGTGATCGCCACGGCGATGCCGCTGGCCGTGCAGGCATCGACGTCGACGTTGTCGTAACCGACGCCGAAGCGCGCCACGATCGAGAGCCGGCCGTCCGCGGGGATGCTCGCCCGGCCGAATTTCGGCGCCAGCAGGATGAGGGCGTCGTAGCCGGCAAGCCCGGCGGCCGGCATCACGCCGTCGACCGGCGCGACATAGTCCAGCTCCACGTTCGCGTCGCTGCGCAGCGGCGTCAAGTCGAACATCGGGAACGCCGGCTTGCCGTCCGCTTTGACGAAGTCGCCGCTCAGCGCCACCCGGAACTTGGCCATTCCTGCTCCTCCCGCCGCGCGGCCTACTTGCCTTTGCGGCGCTTGGCGCCGGCCCGCAGCTGGCCGACGGCCTCGGCCAGCGCGTTGTGCAGCACCCAGACGTCGCCGGAATAGCAGACGAAATCGAAGCCGGCGGCATGGAGCTGCAGGCCGACCTCGACCGTCGGCACGAGACGGCCGAGCGACTTGCCGTGCTTGCGCGCGGCG
>JBKOWC010000249.1:0-16480 GCA_046724215.1 Pseudomonadota bacterium
ATCGCCGTGATCGCCATCTCGTCGGAGCTGCCGGAAGTGCTTGCCATCAGCGACCGCATCGTCACTCTATGCGAAGGCCGCGTTACCGGCGACGTGCCCGCCGCGACGGCAACGCAGGAGACGCTGATGGCGATGATGACCGACCGCTCCCGCCGGGCAGCCTGAAAGCTTGGATCGACAACGTGCATGCTTCGACAAGCTCAGCATGAGGACCGTTCTTTCTGCCACGACGGGTGCCCCTCATCCTGAGCTTGTCGAAGGACGCAGAGTGCTGCTGCAAGCGCGGGCGAGGGTGCGATGGCAGAATTGAAGCAGGAGCCCGGGACAGCACCGCGCGCTTCGATCGACCTGCTGGGATTCCTCGCGCGCGGCGCGCCGCTGGTCTTCCTCATCCTGCTGATGACCGGCTTCGCCATCGCCGATCCGCGCTTCCTCAACCCCATCAATCTGTTCAACGTCATGCGGCAGGTGTCGATCATCGGTCTGCTGGCGGTCGGCATGACGTTCGTCATCCTGACGGCCGGCATCGATCTGTCGGTGGGGTCGCTGCTGGCGTTCGCCGGACTGGTGGCGGCCGCGGTGGCCAAGGGCGGCCTCGCGAACCGCTTCGCCGTCGGCGTCGAGCAGGAAGCGGCCGGCTATGGCTGGGGATTGGCGCTGCTGGCGGCGCTCGCCATCGGCTTGGCGGGCGGGCTGCTGCAGGGCGTGGCGATCACGAAACTCAAGGTGCCGCCCTTCGTGGTGACGCTGGGCGGCATGTCGGCGTTTCGCGGGGCGGCGCTGCTCTTCGCCGGCGGCGGGCCGATCAGCGGCTTCACACCAAACTACAGCTGGTGGGGGCAGGGACGCATCGGGCCAGTGCCGGTGCCGGTGATCATCTTCCTGTTCTTCGCGGCGCTCGCGCATATCGTGCTGCGCTACACGCGCTACGGCCGCAACGTCTATGCCGTCGGCGGCAACCCGGAGGCGGCGCGGCTCTCCGGCCTCGACGTGCCCTGGCTCATCGCCAGCGTCTATGTGATCACGGGCTTCTTCGCCGGCCTCGGCGGCTTCGTGCTCTCGGCGCGGCTCAACTCGGCGGAAGCCGTCGCCGGCCTGCAATACGAACTGACGGTCATCGCCTCGGTGGTGATCGGCGGCACCAGCCTCTTCGGCGGCATCGGCACGATCTTCGGCACCGTCGTCGGCACGGTCCTCATCGGCGTGCTGCTCAACGGCCTCGTGCTCAACAATGTCTCGCCCTACATCCAGCAGATCGTCATCGGCGTGATCATCGTTCTCGCCGTCGCCTTCGACACCTTCGCGAAGTCGCGGCGCCGGCGGGCCTGAACACGGGCTGCGCGATCACTGCGCGCGAGCGCAGGCGGCGATATATTTATCGGGAAGATGATCGCGGATCTGTCCCGGAAGCGTGTCGATGAACGCCTTGAGAAGGCGGCGTGAGTCGAAGGACAGGGTCGGCCATCGCCACGACGACGCCCGCGTGAATTCGGCTTTCAGGCGCTCGAGAGCGTCGCGGCCCAGATTGGGATCGTCCGACGACCAGCCGGGCGTCAATTCCGCGGCCATGAACGAGCCGCCGCTCGGGCAGCGCAGGTAGCGGCCGACATGGCGGTAGTTGAACTTCGCGAGGTCGAATGGCACCCCGGGGACGATGTCGTCGCCATGCACGAGGCGATAGATCCGGTCTCCGAGCTGCGCACCGCAGGCCTCCGCAAAGGCCTGGTCGCCGGTCCGCGGCATGCCGAAGGCATAAACGCCGGATACCGGCAGCCGCAGCTCACTTGCAATCAGGCGTGCGGCCACGACCGCCAGGGCCGCGCCCAGGCTGTGCCCGACGACATAGAGCGGCCGTCCGCTGGCGTGAAGACGGGTGAGCGCGTCTTCCAGCATCGGGCGGGCCGCCAGCGTCGCGCGCAGGAAGCCAGCATGGATGCGCGTGCCGTCGTGCTCGGTCATCGCGGCATCGAAGTTGGTGATCCAGTTGGCGAGGTTGGGCGGGTCGGTCCCGGAAAAGCCGACGACCGTCGCCTTGTCGCCGGTGGCGACGAAGCCGCGCGTGTCGGTGACCGTCAGGAATGTCGCGACGTTGTGCTGCACGATGAGCGGCTCGAGCGCGGCGAATCCCCAGGCCGCGGCGACGTCCCGCATCCTGTCGGGCGTCTCCGTCTCGTAGGCTAGCTGGGTCGCCCAGGCCATGGCCCGGGCATTGGCCAGGACGAAGCCGTCTGCCTTCGGATCGAAGCCGATGAAGGCGCGGTCGTCGTAGGATTCGCGCGGCAGCGTGGTGAAGATGCTCATGGTGCAATCTCCCCCGGCCTCCCCGGGCCGATATCGGACGATATCCCTGGCTCATAGCCGGATCAGCGATCTTGCCCGAAGCGGCTTCGTCGCGGCGTTGATCGGACCCGATCATGCAGCCCGGCGCCGGGCCGTGTATAGTGCGCGCGCGTCGTCCAACGATGGGGGAAAGCATGCGACGGATTCTACTCGCAGTCGTGGCGTTCGTGCTGGTTGCGCAGGCGGCTTCGGCCGGCACTCTCGACCGGGTGCGCAGCGCCGGCGTATTCAAGATCGGCTATCGCACGGATGCGGAGCCGTTCGCCTTCGTCAGCTCGATCGGCGAGCCGGCGGGCTATGCGGTCGACCTCTGCCGCGAGGTGGCCGCGGCGACCAAGCAGCAGCTCGGCATCGACACCCTCAAGGTCGACTACGTCAAGGTGACGGCGGAGGATCGCTTCGACGCCGTGAAGGACGGCCGCATCGACATCCTCTGCGATCCCGCCACGGTGACGCTGGCGCGCCGGGCGATCGTCGACTTCTCGCTCTTCACCTTCGTGGACGGCGCCAGCGTGCTCTACCGCACCGACGGACCGCAGGGCTTCAAGGCGCTCGCCGGCCAGAAGGTCGGTGTGCACAAGGGCACAACGACGGAAAGCGAACTGAAGGGGGCGCTCGCCCGATTCAAGATCGATGCCGTCATCGTGCCCGTCGAGGACCACCATGACGGGCTGAAGCGGCTCGAGAGCGGCGAACTCGCCGCCTACTTCGCCGACCGCGCGATCCTGTCGTACCTGCTGGCCGGCAGCGGCGCCACCGGGAAGCTGAAGCTCTCGGACCAGTACTATTCGCAGGAACCGTATGCGCTCGCGATCGCGCGGGGCGACGACGATTTCCGCCTGCTGGTCGACCGCACGCTGGCGCGGCTCTATCGCAGCGGCAGCATCACCACGATCTTCGCCAAGACCTTCGGCAAGGCGCGGCCGAGCAACATCCTCACGGTGATGTACGGCATCAACGCGCTGGCGGATTAGTTCGGCGGGCGTCGTGATCCGGATGGCACAGCGACCCTGCGTCCTTCAACAAGCTCAGGATGAGGAAGAACTATCGTGGCCCCAAGACGCAAAGCGGTCAGCTGAAGGCCTGGATCCCCGTCTGGGCGCGGCCGAGGATGAGGGCGTGGACGTCGTGGGTGCCCTCGTAGGTGTTGACGGCCTCGAGGTTCATGACGTGGCGGATGACGTGGAATTCGTCGGCGATGCCGTTGCCGCCGTGCATGTCGCGCGCCTGGCGGGCGACGTCGAGGGCCTTGCCGCAGGAGTTGCGCTTCAGCATGGAGATCATCTCCGGCGCGGCGCGGCCCTCGTCCTTGAGGCGGCCGAGGCGCAGGCAGGCCTGCAACCCCAGCGTGATCTCGGTCTGCATGTCCGCGAGCTTCTTCTGGATCAGCTGGTTGGCGGCCAGGGGGCGGCCGAACTGCTTGCGGTTGAGGGTGTAGCTGCGCGCGGCGTGCCAGCAGAACTCGGCGGCGCCGAGCGCCCCCCAGGCGATGCCGTAGCGGGCGCTGTTGAGGCAGCCGAACGGCCCCTTCAGGCCCTTGACGTTGGGCAGCAGGCTCTCCTCGGGCACGGCGACGTCGTCCATGACGATCTCGCCGGTGGTCGAGGCACGCAAGGAAAATTTTCCTTCGATCTTCGGCGCCGAGAGCCCCTTCATGCCCTTTTCGAGGATGAAGCCGCGGATCTCGCCGGTGTCGTCCTTGGCCCAGACGATGAAGACGTCGGCGATCGGCGAATTGGTGATCCACATCTTGCTGCCCTTGAGGAGGTAGCCGCCGTCCACTTTCCGGGCGCGCGTGCGCATGCCGGCGGGATCGGAGCCGGCGTCGGGCTCGGTCAAGCCGAAGCAGCCGACCCATTCGCCCTTCGCCAGCTTCGGCAGGTATTTCTGCCGTTGGGCCTCCGTGCCGTAGGCGTGGATCGGGTGCATGACGAGGCTCGACTGCACGCTCATGGCCGAGCGGTAGCCGCTGTCGACGCGCTCGACCTCGCGGGCAACGAGTCCGTAGCAGACATAGTTCACGCCGGCGCAGCCATAGCCCTGAATGGTGGAGCCGAGGAGGCCGAGTTCGCCGAGCTCGTTCATGATCTCGCGGTCGAAGCGCTCGTGCCGGTTGGCCTCGAGCACCCGCGGCATGAGCTTCTCCTGCGCGTACTGGCGCGCGGTGTCGCGCACGAGACGCTCGTCCTCGGAGAGCTGGTCGTCGAGCAGGAGGGGATCGTCCCAGACAAATTCCGGGCGGTGCGGTTTCGTCTCGGCGGTCTTGGCGGCGGCGCCCTGGGCTGGGGTCATCGCGAATCTCCTGCGGCGGTGCGTTTGCGCAAGTCTTAGCACGGCGCCGGAGGCGACCCAACCCGGAAGGGTAGGGCGGGCGGCGCTCGCCCGTGTCGGTGCAAGGCATCCACCGTGGGTGCTGTTGCAAGAGGGCGAGCGCCGCTCGCCCCTACAGATCCAACTTCCGTTGCCGCTCGCGGTAGCGGCGGACCTTGGCGCGGCTACCGCAGACTTCCATCTCGCACCAGCGGCGGGTGCGGCTCTTCGTCTGGTCGAGAAAGATCCAGCCGCAGCCGTGCCCGGGGCACTGCTTTATCCGTCCGTCCAAGGGCGCCAGCAGGAGCTCGGCGGCGGAGCGCACGAGCGGCCGCAACACCTGGTCCAGGGAAGGCGGCTGTCCCGCCCAATCCAGGACGAAGGCGTCCTCGACGCGGCGCAGCTTCGCCTGGGCCATGGCGGCGGCGAGCTCGCGGTTGATGATGCTCAGCGCTGCGGCCGGAGGTGGCCGGCCATTGGCGAGCGCTGCGCCGGCACCGTGGATCGCTTCGCGTAGCGCCAGGGCGCGGCGCAGGACGCGCGCCGCCGCGGCAGGATGAGAGCGGGCAAGCTGCTGCAGCCGGCGGCGCACCGGTGGCCGGAGGACGCCGGCATGAACGCACCAGGCGAGCAGCAGCGCGTAGCTGCGCAGATGCTCCTGGCGGAGCGGCGTGCCGCGGCCGCTGCTGGTGTTCGCGAAATTCAGGCAGGGAGCGCCACCGACGAGGGCCAGGCTGCCGGCACGGCTAGGCGGGTGCGACGATACAGGCGGCTTCAGTTGCATCGGATGACGATACCATCTAAAATCATTTTGATGGTAACTCAGAATTCACCGGACTGACGATGCTGTTGCGGGCGTTGCTATGGCTGCTCACCGTCGCCGCGCTTGCTCTCGGGGCGACGTCGATCGCGCGGGCCGACGGCCAGGATGTCGTGGGCCGCTGCCAGGAGCTGCTGCCGGCCTTCGTGAAAGCGCCCTCGCGGCTCGATATCCAGGTCGAGAGCAAGGGCCCGGAAGAGCCTACCGCCGTGCGGCTGACCTGGCCGGGCGCCGGCGGCGCCGATGATTGGATCGTCTGCTGGTTCCTGCCGCGCCACGCCGAGACCGACGCCTGGCAGATGACGCAGCTCGACACCAAGAAGTACGGCATGCTGCGCCGCTACGACATCCAGCAGCTCTACAAGCTGCTGCGGGTGATGCAGTACAAGCCGCAGGAATTTCCGACCGCCGCCGACACGCTGCTCGGCCGCGCCCTCTACGCCCTCCAGCAGACCGTGAACGGCATCAGCCTCGGCTGCGTCTACGCGCTGATCGCCATCGGCTTCACGCTCGTCTACGGCATCACGCGCGTCATCAACTTCGCCTTCGGCGAGATCTACATGATCGGCGCCTTCAGCGCCTTCCTCGTCTATGTGGTCCTGCAGGCCGCCGGCGTCTCGATGACGGTCGGCCCGCTGTTCCTCGTGCTCTTCGGCATGGCCGCGATCATGGCCGCCTACGGCTGGAGCATGGACCGGCTGGTCTTCCAGCCGCTGCGGGCCGTGCAGACCACGGCGCCGCTGATCGCCGCCGTCGGCCTCGCGCTGGCGCTCAAGGACTCGGTGCGCCTGCTGCAGGGGCCGAAGACGCGCTACATGCTGGTCGAGGAGCTCACGACGTGGCCGGTCATCACCGGGCACGGCTTCGACGTGTACTTGAGCAAGGGGCACGTCTTCATCGGCCTGATGACGGCCGCGATCGGCGTCGTCCTCTGGTGGATCCACACGCGGACGCGGTTCGGCCGCTGCCAGCGCGCCTGCGCCCAGGACATGCGGATGGCGGCCCTCATCGGCGTCCCCATCAACTGGACGATCGGTCTCACCTTCGCGCTCGGCAGCGCCCTCGTCGGCACGGCCGGGGTCTTTGCCGCGGCGCAATATGGCGTCGTCAATTTCCACATGGGCACGCTGATGGGCTTCAAGGCGCTGACGGCGGCGCTCCTGGGCGGCATCGGCTCGCTGCCGGGGGCCGCCCTCGGCGGCTTCATCATCGCGCTCACCGAATGCTACACGGCGGCGCTTCTGGGCTCCGAGTGGAAGGACATTGCGGTGTTCGCCATTCTGATCCTGGTGCTGCTGTTCCGGCCCGCCGGCCTGCTCGGGACCCTGGCGACGCCGGCGGTGGGCGAGCGGCCCTAGCCGGCCCGGTCCGCGGCCTGCGACCATTGCGACGACTTTCACCTTGCCGGACGGGCGGACGCTGCATTATAGGGTCATGAAAATAGACCCGACGACGCGAACCGTCGGAACGTCTGGGGCAGGACTGCGTGAGGCAAATGAACGGCGGGCGACGGACAGCTGCTGCACTGCCGCCAACAGAGAAGCACTGACGGATCATGCGCTGGAGCGCGTCCCGGCCCCGGTTTTTCCATGGCTGTCCAACATCGGGCGCACGCCGATGGTAACCTTCGTCCAGCAGCTGATTAACGGCCTCACCCTCGGTGCCGTCTACGGCCTGATCGCCATCGGCTATACGATGGTCTACGGCATCATCGGGATGATCAATTTCGCCCACGGCGACATCTACATGATCGGCGCCTTCCAGTCGCTGATCGTGATCCTCGTGCTCGGCTTCTTCGGCATCACCTGGGTGCCGCTGGCGCTGGTCTTCGTCCTGGTCATCGCGGTCTCGCTGACGGCGCTCTATGGCTGGGCGGTCGAACGCGTCGCCTACCGCCCCTTGCGCGGCTCGACGCGGCTGGCGCCACTGATCTCGGCGATCGGCATGTCGATCATCCTCTCGAACTCGGTGCTGCTGCTGCAGGGGCCGCGCGGCAAGCCGCTGCCCCTGAAGACGGAGGAGCAGTTCATGCAGCCCTTCCCGATCATGACGGCAGACGGCATCAGCGCCCAGATCACCGACAAGCAGATCATGATCATGCTGATCACGGTGCTCGTGATGGTCGGCTTCACGCTGCTGATCAAGCGGACCTCGCTCGGGCGTCAGCAGCGCGCCTGCGAGCAGGACATGAAGATGGCCTCGCTGCTCGGCGTGAACATCAACCGGACGATCTCGCTCACCTTCGTGCTCGGCGCCGCGCTCGCCTGCATCGCCGGCCTGATGGTCACGCTCTACTACGAGAACATCAAGTTCAACATCGGCTTCGTCGCCGGCATCAAGGCCTTCAGCGCGGCCGTCGTCGGCGGCGTCGGCTCGCTGCCAGGGGCGATGCTCGGCGGCATGCTGATCGGCCTCATCGAGGTGTTCTTCTCCGCCTACTTCTCGGTCGACTACAAGGACGTCGCCGCCTTCGGCGTGCTCGTGACCGTCCTCATCTTCCGCCCGACCGGGCTGCTCGGCCGGCCCGAGGTCGAGAAGGTCTGAGCCATGGCCGTGCGCGAGATGTCCCGCCCGGTCGCGGTCGCCGTGCCAAACATCGAGCGGCTGAAGCAAGCGCTCGCGGCCGGCATCATCACCTTCCTGCTGACCTCGCTCATCGTCGGCATCGAGACGGTGAGCAGCACGGGCGAACTGACCTTCAACACCCGCTTCAAGGAGGTGTTCATCGCCAGCATCGCCGTCTTCTTCGGCAGCTGGGTGGTGAGCCTGATGCGCGAGGGCCGGCCGTTGCCGGCGCTCTTCGGCGGCGGCGGCGTCACGCTCGTCCTGGCGGTCCTCCTCATCTGGCACAACGTGGATCCCGCGCTGACGGCGTGGCTGCCTTTCAAGGCGCCGATCGTCAACTGGGGCGTGCTCATCGTGCCGGCCAGCGTCTGCGTGCGCGCCGCCCAGCTGGCGGCGGCGGAGCGGGCGCGGGCGGAAGGCCGCGCAGCGCCCCTGGACGGGATCGGCAGGGCCCTGGAGCCGGCGCTTCCCTGGATCGGCATCATCCTTCTCGTCGGCGCGATCGCGCTGCCGTGGCTGCCGCTCGGCGAGCGCACGCAGGTGAAGAAGATCATCGACATCTGCACGATCGTCCTCACCTACATCATGCTCGGCTGGGGCCTCAACATCGTGGTCGGGCTGGCCGGACTCCTCGATCTCGGCTACGTCGCCTTCTATGCCGTCGGCGCCTACACCTATGCGATGCTGTCGGTCTATTTCGGCTGGAGCTTCTGGATCTGCCTGCCGCTGGCGGGCGTACTGGCGGCGACCTTCGGCGTCCTGCTGGGCTTTCCGGTGCTGCGCTTGCGCGGCGACTATCTGGCCATCGTGACGCTCGGCTTCGGCGAGATGATCCGCATCATCATCACCAATTGGAGGGTGGTGACGGGCGGGCCGAACGGCATCAACAACATCCCGCGCGCCAGCTTTTTCGGGCTGCCCATGGAGCGCGATGTGCCCGAGGGCGTGGTCAGCTTCCATCAGTTCTTCGGTTTGGAATATAATCCCAATCACCGCGTCATCTTCCTCTACTACCTCATCCTGATGTGCGCGCTGGTGGTGAATTTCGTCACCATGCGGCTGCGCAAGCTGCCCCTGGGGCGCGCCTGGGAGGCGCTGCGCGAGGACGAGACGGCCTGTCGAGCGCTCGGAATCAATCCGACGAACACGAAGCTCACCGCCTTCGCCATGGGCGCGATGTTCGCCGGCTTCGCCGGGTCCTTCTTCGCGGTGCGCAACCAGTTCATCAGCCCGGAGAGTTTCGTCTTCCTGGAATCGGCCGTGATCCTGGCGATCGTCGTGCTCGGCGGGCTCGGCAGCCAGATCGGCATCGTCCTCGCGACGGTCGTGCTGATCGGCCTGCCCGAGCTGTTCCGCGAGCTCAAGGACTATCGCATGCTCGCCTTCGGCATCGGCATGGTGCTGATCATGATCTGGCGGCCGGGCGGCCTCATGGCCCATCGCGAGCCGACCATCCGGCTGCATGGCAAGAGCGGCGCCCCGCCGCCGGTGCAGGCGGCAACGAAGCCGGTGGTCGGGAGCGCCTCTGCCGGGGTCGCGAAATGACCGGCGCGGCACCGGCCGGCAACGGATCCCCGCCGCTCCTCCAGGTCGAGCATCTGACGATGCGTTTCGGCGGGTTGGTCGCTATCGACGACGTGTCCTTCATGGCGCCGCCGGGCCAGATCACCGCGATCATCGGGCCGAACGGCGCCGGCAAGACGACGGTCTTCAACTGCCTCACCGGCTTCTACAAGCCCAGCGTCGGCCGTCTGACCCTGAACGCGCCGCACGGCAGCTTCCTGCTCGAGCAGCTCGACGGCTTCCGCATCGCGCAGCAGGCGCACGTCGCGCGCACCTTCCAGAACATCCGTCTGTTCGCCGGCATGTCGACGCTCGAGAACCTGATCGTGGCTCAGCACAACAAGCTGATGCGCGCTTCGGGCTACACGGTGGGCGGGCTGTTCGGCATCGGCGGCTACGGCATGGCCGAGCGCCGGGCGGTCGAGGTCGCGCGCCATTGGCTCGACCGCACCGGCCTGACGGCGAAGGCCGACTGGCTGGCCGGCAGCCTCCCCTATGGCGACCAGCGGCGCCTCGAGATTGCGCGCGCCATGTGCACGGAGCCGGTCCTGCTCTGCCTCGACGAGCCCGCCGCCGGGCTCAATGCACGCGAGTCCGCGGATCTCAACGGACTGCTGCTGGCGATCCGCGGCGAGATTGGGATCGGCATCCTCCTCATCGAGCACGACATGAGCGTGGTCATGGGCATCTCCGACCACATCGTCGTGCTCGACTACGGGCGCAAGATCGCCGACGGCACGCCGCAGCAGATCCGCAGCGACGTGAACGTGATCAAGGCCTATCTGGGCGAAGCGGAAGACGAGCCGCTGCCGGACGCCGTGGCCGCCGACCTGTCGCACGGCGCCTGAGGACGGCATGCTCAAGATCTCCGGCGTCCACACGTTCTATGGCCAGATCGAGGCCCTCAAGGGCGTCGACCTCGACGTGCAGCAGGGCGAGATCGTCACGCTCATCGGCGCCAACGGCGCCGGCAAGTCGACCCTGTTGATGACGATCTGCGGCACGCCGCGCGCCCGCCACGGCGCCATCCTGTTCGAGAGCCGCGACATCACGCGCATGCCGACCTACGAGATCATGCGCCTCGGGATCGCCCAGTCGCCCGAGGGCCGCCGCATCTTCCCGCGCATGACCGTGATGGAAAACCTGCAGATGGGCGCGCTCACGGCGGACTCCGCGAAGTTCGCCGAGGACCTGGACAAGGTCTTTGTGATGTTCCCGATCCTGAAGCAGCGGCAGACGCAGCGCGGCGGCACTCTCTCGGGCGGCGAGCAGCAGATGCTGGCGATCGGCCGCGCGCTCATGAGCCGGCCGCGCCTGCTGCTGCTCGACGAGCCGTCGCTCGGCCTGGCGCCGCTCATCGTGAAGCAGATCTTCACGGTCATCCGCGACATCAACCGGCAGCAGGGCGTCACGGTATTCCTGGTCGAGCAGAACGCCTATCACGCGCTGCGCTTGGCCCATCGCGGCTATGTGATGGTCAACGGCCAGATCACGCTCAGCGGCTCCGGCCGCGATCTGCTCGCCAACCCCGAGGTGCGCGCCGCCTATCTCGAAGCGAAGGCGGACATCAGGAGCGCCGGCGATGGATGAAGCATCGGCCTCGGTCTGGCTGCGGATCTTCAACTATGGCGATCCCCTGGGCGCCGCGGTGCTCGAATTCCTCGCCCTGACGGTGGTCGCCTTCGGCGGCGCCGCCCTGATGATGGGCCGCGCCCTCGCCGACACCTGGCGACCGAGCTGGCAGAACGTCGCCTATGGCCTGCTCCTGGGCGTCGCGAACCGCCTGTTCCAGAACTTTCTCTTCAGCAACGACGTGCTCAACCTCGTCGCCTATGTCATCGGGACGGCCGTGCTGATCGGCGCCGCCCTCGTCGCCTACCGCGCCACGCTGGCGCACAAGATGGTGAGCCAGTATCCCTGGCTCTACGAGCGCGCGGGACCTTTCTCGTGGCGGCAATTGTCCTGATTGCACGTCCCATTGCCTAATGGCGCAGCGCAACAACGAAATCAAATTGCCGGCCCGTTTTCAGGTGCTAGAATGTCGGCAAGCCGCTGCTTTGCGGCCATCTCTGGATATCACTCTAGAGGTACTTTCGCGCGGATCGGCGACTCTGCCGATACCGCATAACTCCAGCAGGGAGAGGTCTTGATGCGTAAACTTACTCTACCGTTGCTCGCCGCGGCGGCCGTGGCCACGGCGTTGAGCGTATCGCCCGTCAAGGCGGCCGATACGATTACGATCGGCATGGCCGGCCCGCTCACGGGCGACCTCGCCGAGTTCGGCGCGCAGCTGAAGCGCGGCGCCGAACAGGCCGTGGCCGACATCAACAAGGCAGGCGGCGTGCTCGGCAAGCAGCTGAAGCTCGAGGAGGGCGACGACGCCTGCGATCCGAAGCAGGCACCGATCGTGGCCAACGACCTGGTGTCCAAGGGCGTGGTCTTCGTCGCCGGCCACTTCTGCTCCGGCTCTTCGATTCCGGCTTCGTCGGTCTACCATGAGGAAGGCGTGCTGCAGATCACGCCGGCGTCGACCAATCCGAAGCTGACGGATGATGCGGCGGGCAAGGGCTGGAAGACGGTGTTCCGCACCTGCGGCCGCGACGACCAGCAGGGCTCGTTCGCCGGTCCGTGGATCGCCGAGCACTATAAGGGCAAGAACGTCGCCATCGTCCACGACAAGTCGCAATACGGTCAGGGGCTGGCCGACCTGACGAAGGCCGCGCTCAACAAGGCCGGCATGCAGGAAGCGATGTACGAGGCGATCACGCCAGGCGAGCAGGACTACACCGCCCTCGTGACGAAGATGAAGGAAAAGAAGATCGACGTGATTTATTTCGGCGGCTATCACCCGGAAGCCGCGCTGATCGTGAAGCAGTCGCGTGACCAGGGGCTGATGGCGCCGCTGCTCTCCGGCGACTCGCTGAACACCCAGGAGTTCGCGACGCTGGCCGGCAAGGCCTCCGACGGCGTGATGTTCACCAACGCCGCCGAGGCGCGCAATCTGCCGTCTGCCCAGGCCGTGGTGAAGGAATTCCGCGATGGCGGCTTCGAACCCGAAGGCTACACGCTCAGCACCTATGCGGCGGTGCAGGTGTGGTCGCAGGCCGTGGCCAAGGCCGGCTCGACCGACTCTGCAAAGGTCGCGGAGACGCTGCGCGGCGGCCAGTGGGACACGGTGATCGGCAAGCTCGGCTTCGACGCCAAGGGCGACCTGACCGCTGCTACCTACGTCTGGTACGTCTTCAAGGACGGCAAGTATTCCGAAGCCCAGGGCATGTAGTCGACGCCCAGCGGCATGAAACGAAGCCCGGCGCTCATGCGAGCGTCGGGCTTTTTCATTGACGCGCGTTCGGAGCGCACCCAGGCCGCGCCCTGTCGAGAGCGCGCTCCCCTGGTGGAAAACCGAGGCGACTGTCCGGTCGCGAGGGCTACTTGCGGCGGCCGCGACGCTTGGCGCCGGGATTGCGTCCCAGGCCGATCTTCTTGGCGAAGGCCGAGCGCTGCGCGGCATAGTTCGGCGCCACCATCGGGTAGTCGCCCGGCAGCCCCCATTTGTGCCGATACTCGTCCGGCGTCAGGCCATAGGTCGTGCGCAGATGCCGCTTCAGCATCTTCAGCTTCTTGCCGTCTTCGAGACAGATGATGTAGTCCGGCGTGATCGACTTCTTGACCGGCACGGCCGGCGTCGGCGGCTCCGCCGATGCCCCTGCCGACTGCAGGCTGGCGAGCGAGGCGTGCACCGTGCGGATCACTTCCGGCAACTGCGCGGCCCCCAGGGAGTTGTTGCTGACATAGGCGGCCGTGACCTCGGACGTCATGCGAAGCAACTCCTCCGCTGAAATCTTGTCCGATTCCTGCATTTCTCTTTGTCCTTTTCGGTTGGTTGTTGGAAACCTGGATGGCGGAAAGACCAGGGGCTCAATGACATACCGGCGTATTTCTGTCAATTCCAAAACAGCCGCAAAGTATCGGACGATCGCCCAGTCTTGCGTCAAAGTTCCGATGCAGAACCACTTTTCATCGCTGCATTTGATGTTGAACTGGACCTCGTCTGCTTTCTGCTGTGGAAAATTCGTGGCCAGGATGGACCGCGGCAAAACGGGCCAGAGTAGGCCCACCGGGTGGCAAGTAGTGCGCGAGCATTGCGGCCGGATCCCGGGTGCAGGACCGCCGGCCAGGGAGTTGCCCGCCGACCATATATGGTGTCTTATCAACCGTCGGTCCCCTGGATATCAGCAGATTTGGCCCATGTCCGAGCAAACCATCGCCATCGCTTCCGATCATGCCGGTGTCGAGCTGAAGGGCATGGTGAAGGCGGAGCTGGAGGCGATGGGGCACGTCGTTCTCGACCTCGGCCCCGACGGCGCCGGGTCGGTCGACTACCCGGACTACGCCGACGCGCTGGCGGCGGCCCTCGGCGAGGGGCGGGCCGGACGGGGCGTCCTCATCTGCGGCACCGGGATCGGCATCAGCATTGCGGCGAATCGTCACCGGCACATCCGCGCCGCCCTCTGCCACGACGGCACGAGCGCCCGCCTCGCGCGCGCCCACAACGACGCCAACGTGCTCGCCCTGGGGGCGCGGCTCATCGGCGCCGAAGTGGCCAAGGAATGCGTGCACGCGTTCTTCACCACCGGCTTCGAAGCCGGACGCCATGCCCGCCGGGTCGGCAAGCTGAATTGAACGAGGGATCCACCCGGCTTTTCTTTGCGAGAGGAAGTATTCGTCGATGACTCAAGCTGCCGTTTCCGCCGTGATGGATGGCTTCTTCAGCACTAGCCTGGCGCAGAGGGACCCCGACCTCTACCGCTCGGTCGCCGAGGAACTGCACCGCCAGCAGGACCAGATCGAGCTGATCGCATCCGAGAACATTGTCTCGTCGGCGGTGCTGGAGGCGCAGGGCTCGGTGCTCACCAACAAGTATGCCGAGGGGTATCCCGGCCGGCGCTA
Source organism: Pseudomonadota bacterium (assembly GCA_046724215.1). Lineage (GTDB taxonomy): Bacteria > Pseudomonadota > Alphaproteobacteria > Dongiales > Dongiaceae > JBKOWC01. The sequence continues at coordinate 14,549 of JBKOWC010000249.1, forward strand.
CTACGGCGGCTGCGAGTATGTCGACGTGGCGGAGGCGCTCGCCATCGAGCGCGCCAAGAAGCTGTTCGACTGCGCCTTCGCCAACGTGCAGCCGCATTCCGGCGCCCAGGCCAACCAGGGCGTGTTCATGGCGCTGCTGCAACCGGGCGACACCATCCTCGGCCTCTCGCTCGCCGCCGGCGGGCATCTCACCCACGGGGCGCCGCCGACCATGTCGGGGAAGTGGTTCAAGGCCGTGCAGTACGGCGTCCGGCGCGACAATCACCTGCATGACTTCGACGAGATCGAGCGCCTCACGCGCGAGCACAAGCCGAAGCTCATCATCGCCGGCGGCTCGGCCTATCCGCGCGTCATCGACTTCGCGCGCTTCCGCCGCATCGCCGACGAGGTCGGCGCGATCCTCATGGTGGACATGGCGCATTTCGCCGGGCTCGTGGCCGGCGGCGCGCATCCGAGCCCGCTGCCGCACGCCCATGTGGTGACGACGACGACCCACAAGACGCTGCGCGGCCCGCGCGGCGGCATGATCCTCTCGAACGACGAGGAGCTGGGCAAGAAGATCAACTCGGCCGTGTTCCCGGGCCTGCAGGGCGGGCCGCTGATGCATGTGATCGCCGCCAAGGCGGTGGCCTTCGGCGAGGCGCTGCAGCCGGCCTTCAAGGCCTATGCGCGGGCGGTCGTCGAGAATGCGCGGACACTCGCGGCACTGCTCAAGGAGAGCGGCTTCGACATCGTGTCCGGCGGCACCGACACGCATCTCATGCTGGTTGACCTCAGACCGAAGAAACTCACCGGCAAGGCGGCGTCCGAGAGCCTGGAGCGAGCCGGCATCACCTGCAACAAGAACGGCATTCCCTTCGACCCGGAAAAGCCGGCCGTCACCTCCGGCGTGCGGCTGGGCACGCCTGCGGTCACGACGCGCGGCTTCGGCCCTGCCGAGTGCCGGCAACTGGGCAAGCTCATCACGCGCGTGCTCGACGGCCTCGCCGCCAACGCGACCGACAACAGTGTCGCCGAGCAGGCGGCGCGCAAGGAGGTGCGGGAACTCTGCCGGCGCTTCCCGATCTATCCGGCCCGCGGCTGACGCCAGCGCAGCCGCGGGTAAAGGGGGGGTCGGCGATGCGTTGTCCGTTCTGTGCCAATGAGGATACCCAGGTCAAGGATTCGCGGCCGACCGACGACAACTCGGCGATCCGGCGGCGGCGGCAATGCCCAAACTGCGGCGCCCGCTTCACCACCTTCGAGCGCGTGCAGCTGCGCGAGCTCACGGTGGTGAAGTCCACCGGGCAGCGCGAGCCCTTCGACCGCGACAAGCTGGTGCGCTCGATGCAGGTGGCGCTGCGCAAGCGGCCGGTGGACGCGGAGCGGCTGGAGCGCGTCGTCAACGGCATCGTGCGGCGGCTGGAAAGCTCGGGCGAGAGCGAGATCCCGACGTCGGTCATCGGCCAGATCGTCATGGATGCGCTCGCCAACCTCGACCAGGTCGCCTATGTGCGCTTCGCCTCGGTCTACCGCAACTTCCGCGAGGCGAAGGACTTCGAGGAGTTCGTTGGCAAACTCGGCGCCGACGCCGACTGAGGCGAAGATCCCTCCGCGCGACCTGGCGCATATGCGGGCCGCTCTCGGGCTCGCCGCCCGCGGCCTCGGCCGCACCTGGCCGAATCCGGCGGTCGGCTGCGTCCTCGTGCACGAGGACGGCGGCAGCGAGCGCGTCGTCGGGCGCGGCTGGACGCCGCCGGGCGGGCGGCCGCATGGCGAGACCGAGGCGCTCGCCCGAGCCGGCGCGGCGGCGCGCGGCGCCACTGCCTATGTCAGCCTCGAGCCGTGCTGCCATTGGGGGCGGACGCCGCCCTGTGTCGACGCGCTGGTGGCGGCGGGCGTCGTCCGCGTCGTCGTGCCGGTCGAAGACCCCGACCCGCGCGTTTCGGGCGA
>JBKOWC010000149.1:0-2397 GCA_046724215.1 Pseudomonadota bacterium
GGCGAAGACATCGAACATGTCGGCGAGTATCTGGAGATCGAGCGGCCGCGCCGGCTCGTCTTCACCTTCGCCGTCCCGAGGTTCTCGCCGCAGCGGACGCGGGTGACGGTCGAGATCGCTCCCCGTGGCAGTGGCTGCGAACTGACGCTGACGCATGAGAACGTGCTGCCGGACTGGGCGAGCCGGACGGAATCCGGCTGGACGATGCTCCTCGAGCGGCTTGCGGCGGTGCTTGGATAAGCGGCCGATCGTCGGCCGACGTTGACGCGGGCACCCGGCCGGTGCAAAAAGGCTCGGTTTTTCCGCAAGTTGCCGGCCGATGGACGACAGGCGCGTCTACCTCTTCGACAGCACGCTGCGCGACGGCGCCCAGACCCAGGGCGTCGATTTCAGCGTGCCGGACAAGCAGGCGATCGCGCTGGCGCTCGACCAGCTCGGCATCGACTACGTCGAGGGCGGCTGGCCCGGCGCCAACCCGACCGACGACGCCTTCTTTTCGCAGCCGCCGTCGCTGAAGCGGGCCGTCTTCACGGCGTTCGGCATGACGCGGCGGCCGGGCCGGAGCGCCGCGAACGACCCCGGCCTCGGCGCCCTGCTCAACGCCAAGGCCGATGCCGTGTGCATGGTCGGCAAGGCCTGGGACTTCCACGTCGACGTGGCACTCGGCGTCGAGCGGTCCGAGAACGTCGCCATGATCGGCGAGAGCGTGGCACTGGCGAAGACGCGCAAGCGCGAGGTGATGTTCGACGCCGAGCATTTCTTCGACGGCTACAAGGCCAACCCGGTCTATGCGATGGACTGCATCCGGGCCGCGTACGACGCGGGCGCGCGCTGGGTCGTGCTGTGCGACACCAACGGCGGCGCGCTGCCGGACGAGGTCGAGCGCATCGTCGGCGCCGTCTGTGAAAAGATTCCGGGCACCCAAGTGGGCATTCATACCCACAACGACACCGAGAACGCCGTCGCCAACAGCCTGGCCGCGCTGCGCGCCGGCGCCCGCCAGGTGCAGGGCACGCTGAACGGGCTTGGCGAGCGCTGCGGCAACGCCAATCTCGTCTCGCTGATTCCGACGCTGATGCTGAAGACCGACTTCGAGGTCGGCATCAGCGAGGCGGGGCTGCGGCAGCTCACGCATGTCTCGCGCCTGCTGGACGAGCGGCTCAACCGCGCGCCGCTGCGCAACGCCGCCTATGTCGGCGAATCCGCCTTCGCGCACAAGGGCGGGCTGCACGTGTCGGCGGTCGAGAAGGACCCCCGCACCTACGAGCATGTCGATCCGGCGCTGGTCGGCAACCGCCGGCACGTTGTCGTCTCCGACCAGTCCGGGCGGGCCAACATCCTGGCGCGCTTCCGCGACATCGGGCTCGACGTCGGCGCCGACGATCCGAAGGTGGCGACGCTCGTCGAGACCGTGAAGTCGCGCGAGTATGACGGCTATGCCTATGACGGCGCCGAGGCGAGCTTCGAGTTGCTGGCCCGCCGGGCGCTCGGCGGCGTGCCCGACTATTTCCGCATCGTCCGCTTCCGCGTCACCGACGACCGCCGCTGGAACGCGCGTGGGGAACTGGTGACGGAGTCCGAGGCGACGATCACGCTCGAGGTCGCCGGCGACAAGCAGATGACGGTGGCCACCGGCAACGGGCCGGTGAACGCCCTCGATTCGGCGCTGCGCAAGGCGCTGCTGTCGGTCTATCCGCAGCTCCAGGACATGCGCCTCGTCGACTACAAGGTGCGCATCCTGACGCCGAACGCCGGCACCGGCGCCGTGACGCGGGTGATGATCGAGAGCGCCGACGGCAACGGCGAGCGCTGGAGCACGGTCGGCGTCTCCGCCAACATCATCGACGCCTCGTTCAACGCGCTGCACGACGGCATCAGCTGGAAGCTGTTCCGCGATCGCGCGACCGCGGGGGCAGCAGAGACCGGAAAGCGGTGATCCGTTTCAGCTGATGTGATCGGGACGCGGAGAGCACGGTTCTGACCATCCATCCTTGTCATTGCCGGGCTTGACCCGGCAATCCAGCGAATGTTCAGAAGCCCGATAGTTGCAGGCGCTTACTGGATCGCCGGGTCAAGCCCGGCGATGACAGTTGGAGGGAACCGGAACCCATCGGGGCTACGCGTTGTGAGGGCTTGATGGCCGGCACCGATCGGACGAAAGACGTGGCGACCCCGATCGCCGGACCGGTCGTCATCCTGGTCGAGCCGCAGTTGGGCGAGAACATCGGCACGGCGGCGCGGGCGATGCTCAATTGCGGGCTCGGCGATCTGCGGCTCGTGCGGCCGCGCGACGGCTGGCCGAACCGCAAGGCCGCGGCGGCGGCCTCTGGCGCCGACGTGGTGATCGAGAACGCGCGGTTGTTCGAGACGACCGCCGAGGCGATCGCCGATCTCGCG
>JBKOWC010000252.1:0-20774 GCA_046724215.1 Pseudomonadota bacterium
TCCGAACTTGGCATTGTCGGCGGCGAGGATGATGTCGCACATCATCGCCATCTCGCAGCCGCCGCCGAGGGCGAAACCGGCAACCGCCGCGATCACCGGCTTGCGGCATTGCGCGATCCGCTCCCAGCCCTTGGTAATGAAATCGGCGCGGTAGACGTCGATGAACGTCCGATCCTTCATCTCCTTGATGTCGGCGCCGGCGGCGAACGCCTTTTCGCTGCCGGTGACGATGATGGCGCCGATGCCGTCATCCGCCTCGAGGTCGTCGATCGCCGTTCCGAGCTCGCGAACCAGCGTATCGCAGAGGGCGTTGAGCGCCTTCGGCCGGTTGAAGATGATAATGCCGACGCGGCCCTTCCGCTCGACGATGATGTCTTGGTACGCCATGACACAACCTGTTGTTGGGGTCTTCCGCGGGATCGGACGTCAATGCGGCGACAGCGAGTAGTGGACCATGAGGCCCCGATCGCTCTGCGTGAACTCGAGACGCAGGCGCTCGCCGTTGCGCGCGAACTGCGTCTTGCCCTCGGCCTTCCAGCCGAGCTGCGGCAGCGTCTCGCCGTAGAAGTCGACCACCTGGCGCTCGCTCACCTTGCCGTGGGCGTAGGCGTCGACGATGCGGCCGTCGGCGGTATCGAAGCCGAGGCCCGCCGTGGTGTCCTCTGTGAGGCCCGACATGAGCGGCAGATCCTCGACGAGACTGAGAAAGCCGTCGACGGCGAGGGCCGGACGCGCCGGCGACGCCAACAGCAGCGACAGGGCGGCGGCGAACGCAAGGCCGCGCGGGCAGGGATCCATCATCGGCGCTATCTACCTCAGCGCTGTCGCTTCGGACAGTAGAAAGTGGAGCGGCCGGACTGCACGATCCGACGAATGCCGCCGGTCGACACGCAGTCGCAGCCGGGGCAGGCCTGCCCGTCGCGGTCATAGACCGCCCAGCGATGCTGGAAGTAGCCGATCTCGCCGTTCGTCTGCACGAAATCACGCAAGGACGATCCGCCCGCCGCGATCGCTTCGACCAGGACTCGCTTGATCGCGGCCGCCAGGCGCTCGGCTCGCTCGCCTTGTACCGTCCGCGCCGACCGCCGCGGCGAGATGCCGGCGTGGAACAGGCTTTCGGACGCATAGATGTTGCCGATCCCGGCGACGACCCGCTGATCGACCAGGGCGGACTTGATCGGCGTCTTCTTGCCGGCGAGCGCGGCGGCCAGCGCAGGGCCGTTGAATTCGTTGCCGAGCGGCTCCGGCCCCAGTTCCGCCAGCAAGGGATGGCGGTCGAGATCGGCGCGCGCCACAAGATCCATGAAACCGAAGCGACGCGCATCGTTGAATCGAATCACCGTGCCGTCATCGGTCTCGAAGACGAGGTGGTCGTGCGGATCGAAGCCGGCCAGCGGCGCATGGCTCGCAATCATGCTGCCGGACATGCCGAGATGGGCGAGGACGACGTTGTCGTCGTCGAGATCGATGAGGATGTACTTCGCCCGCCGACCGACCCGCACGACGCGGCGGCCTTCGAGGCGCTTGGCGAACCGCTCCGGCAGGGGAAATCGCAAATCGGGCCGGCGCTGGATGACGCGGCGAAAGCGCCGCCCTTCCAGCTTGAGCGCAAGGCCGCGGCAGACGGTTTCGACTTCGGGCAATTCTGGCATCGGCACGACCGGGCTGTGGAATCGATGCAACGTAGCGCGCGGCCAAAGGCAACGCTATGTTGGCGTGAATGAGCGACGCGCCACCACCTGTGGGTGCCGCCGACAAGGACGCGGCGGCTTTCGGCTATCGCGACGTGGCCGCCGTCGACAAGCCGTCGCTGGTGCGCGGCGTCTTCGACAGCGTCGCCGATCGCTACGACCTCATGAACGACTTGATGTCCGCCGGAATCCATCGGCTATGGAAGGCGGCGATGGTGCAGCGGCTGCAGCCGCGGCCGGGCCAGCATTTCCTCGATGTCGCCGGCGGCACCGGCGACATCGCCGGCCGCATTCTCGAGCGGCTGGAAGCGAGCCGCGGGTCGGGGTCGCGCATCGTCGTCTGCGACCTGACGGCTCGAATGCTCGAGGTCGGCCGCGCTCGCGCCATCGACCGCGGCATCATCGCCGGCCTGGAGTGGGTCTGCGGCAGCGCCGAGGCGCTGCCGTTCCCGGACCGGACGTTCGATGCCTACACGATCGCCTTCGGCTTGCGCAACGTGACCGACATCGGGCGCGCCCTGGCCGAGGCGCGGCGCGTGCTGAAGCCGGGCGGCCGCTTCCTGTGCCTGGAGTTCAGCCATGTCGCGCAGGCGCCGCTGGCGCGGTTCTATGATCTCTATTCCTTCCGCGTCCTGCCGACGCTCGGCCAGATCGTGACCCGCGACCGCGAGGCCTATCAATATCTGGTCGAGAGCATCCGGCGGTTCCCGGCGCAGGAGGAGCTTGCCCGGATCATCGCGGGGCATGGCCTCGAGCAGGTGAGGTTCCGCAATCTTACCGGCGGCGTCGCCGCGCTCCACTCGGCTTGGCGCATCTGACCGATCGAACCATGCTGCGGGCGCTGCGCAACATCTTTCGCCTGTTGACGATCGCGCGCACGCTGCAGCGCCATGGCGCGCTGGAGCCATTGTCTCCGCTCGTCGAGGGCGCCGGCCTCGCCCCGGCCGTTCTTCTCATCGGCAGGGTGTTGACGCGCCCGCGCGGCGGGGCCGGCAGTCGCGCCGGCCAGCGGCTGGCGGCCGCGCTGTCGGTACTCGGGCCGGCCTTCATCAAGCTGGGGCAGATGCTGTCGACGCGCGCCGATCTGCTGGGCAACGAGGTCGCGGTCGACCTGGCGATGCTGCGGGACCGTCTGCCGCCGTTTCCCGCGGAAGAAGCCAGGACGCTGGTCGAGAGGGAACTGGGTCAGCCGATCGCGGATCTGTTCACGAGCTTCGAGGATGTCCCGGTATCGGCGGCGTCGATCGCCCAGGTCCACTATGCCAGCACGGCCGATGGAGCACCCGGCGGCGAGGTCGCGGTCAAGATCCTGCGGCCGGGCATCGAGCACGCCTTTGCCCGCGACGTCGATCTGCTGCGCTGGCTGGCGCACCTGGTCGAACGCACGCAGCCCAAGCTGCGCCGCCTGAAGCCCGTTGCCGTCGTCGAGACCTTTGCCGAGACCGTGCGCATGGAGATGGATCTGCGGCTCGAGGCCGCCGCCGCCTCGGAGCTCGCCGCCAACTTCGCCGGCGATCCGAGCTATCGCGTGCCGGCCGTCGACTGGCAGCGCACGGCCCGCCGCGTGATGACGCAACAGCGCCTCACCGGCGTCCCCTTGGGCGACCGCGACGCTCTCCTCGCCGCTGGTCATGACATCCCGAGCGTGCTCGCCAAGGCCGCCGCGATCTTCTTCAACCAGGTGTTCCGCGACGGCTATTTCCATGCCGACCAGCATCCCGGCAACATGTTCGTCGATGCCGCCGGCAACATCGGCGCCGTCGATTTCGGCATCATGGGGCGGCTCGACCGCAAGACCCGCTATTACCTCGCGGACATGCTGCTGGGGTTCATCGAGCGCGACTACCGGCGGGTCGCCGAGGTCCACATCACGGCCGGCTACGTGCCGGCACACCAGTCCGTCGAGAACTTCGCCCAGGCCTGCCGCTCGATCGGCGAACCGATCTTCGGACGCCCCCTCAACGAAATCTCCTTTGCCCGCGTTCTCGGCCAACTCTTCCAGATCGCCGAGACCTTCGACATGGAGGTGCAGCCGCAACTGCTGCTGCTGCAGAAGAACATGCTGATGGCCGAGGGCGTGAGCCGCGGGCTCGATCCCGCGCTCAACATCTGGACCCTGACGCAGCCGCTCATCGAGCGCTGGATGCGCGACAACCGCGGACCCGAGGCGCGCCTCCGCCAGGCGGCGAACGATCTCCTGCGCGCCGTCGAACGGCTGCCGTCGGTGCTGGCGAACATCGAGAATTCGGCCGCCCGCCTCGCCGACGGCAAGATCCGGCTGCATGCCGACAACATCGCCGAGTTTGCGAGCGGGCGCAGCCGCAGCGATCTGGCACTGTGGGCCCTGACGGCCGCCGTCGCGGTGTTGGCGGTGGCGCTGGTTCTGACCTGGTGAGGAACGAGCCGGGCGTCGCCTTCAGAACCAGGGCGAACGATGGATGCCGCACTCGGTCTTCTCGGTGCCGGCCCAGCGGCCGGCGCGGACCTCGTCGCCCTCGGCAACCGGCTGGGTACAGGGAGCGCAGCCGATCGACGGATAGCCGCGCGCTATCAACGGGTGCACTGGCAGCCCGCGGTCGCGGAACGCCTCGGCGATCTGCGCCGGCGTCCATTCGGCAAGCGGGTTGACCTTGACGCGGCCGCCCGAGGCCTCGAACGGGACGAGACGGGTGCGCTCGCCGCCGTGGAAGCGCTTGCGGCCGGTGATCCATGCCGTGTATCCCGACAGCGCCCGGCCCAGCGGCTCCACTTTGCGCAGCTGACAGCACCGGTCGCCATCGCGCTCCCAGAGCCGGCCATCGGGATCCCGGGACGCGACGTCGACGGCCGACGGTTCGATCGAACGCAGGTTCGTCAAGCCGAGCCGCGCCAACAGCTCATCGCGATAGGCCAAGGTCTCCGGGAAGTGCTTGCCGGTATCGAGAAAGATCACCGGTACAGCTGGGTCCACCTCGGCGACCAGACTGAGGATCACCGCCGATTCCGCGCCGAAGGAGGAAACGACGGCGATCTCGGCGGGGAACTCCCGCTGGATCACGGCCCGCAGCAGGTCGGGAGCCGGCAGCCGGCCGTAGCGCGCGGCCAGCTGGGCGGCAAGGCGCTCGACGACGGCGGCTTCGTCGATGACGACATCCTGGGCGGTGTCGATGCTGCGGTTGTTCATGGCGACCGTCCGACGAGATCGTATGCGCGCTCAATACGCCCAGAATGCCGCACATACCGATAACTGTTCGTTATCGGGTTTCCCTACGGGAAGCGGCGGCGATTCCCCGCAATCGGCGAGGGTCGCGGGGCCGATAGTCGGCGTGGCGGGCAGGTTGGGGAAGTCGAGCGGTGCGTCGGACATAGTACGCCCTCCTTGGCCAGTCGTGGCGGGCCCACGGAGAACGTCCGTGGCGCTTTAGCGCTTGGTGACGCGGGCGCAAGCTGCCCAATCAAATCCCGCGGGTCCCTTCGATCGGGTGGACCAAACCCACAACAAAAAACCCCGTCGCAGCTGCTGGCTGTGACGGAGTTCGTCGCCGCTTTAGCTGCATTTCTTAAGCGCCCGCAAGCTGGAAGCTTCAAATCGGCGCTAAGAACTAAAGATAGTGTTTACGCCTTTTCTGTCAATCGAAAATATGATCGCGCTCACAGAATCGAGGGAGAAAAAATCTCATGCATGCGCGCGGCCGGGCCGCAATCTAGCCTAACGACGGGGATAGCGGTTAAGATGCCGTGCATGATCTCCGGAAAGCGCATCCTGCTGGTCGTCGCCGGCGGCATTGCTGCCTACAAGTCGCTCGAGTTGATCCGCCGCCTGCGCGAGCAGGGCGTCTCGGTGCGCTGCATCCTGACGAAGGGGGGCGCCGAATTCGTGACCGCCCTGTCGCTGGCGGCGCTGAGCGAGGACAAGGTCTATACCGACCTCTTTTCGCTCACGGACGAGAGCGAAATGGGACATATCCGCCTGAGCCGCGAGGCAGACCTCGTCGTGGTCGCGCCAGCGAGCGCCGACATTCTCGCGAAGATGGCGCACGGCATCGCCGACGACCTGGCGACGACGGCGCTGCTGGCGACCGACAAACCGGTGCTCGTCGCCCCGGCGATGAACGTGCGCATGTGGCACCATCCGGCGACGCAGGCCAATCTGGCACTCCTGGAACGCCGCGGCGTGCGAGGCGTCGGCCCGGACGAGGGGCCGATGGCCTGCAACGAGTACGGCATGGGCCGCATGGCCGAACCGGCCGACATCGTTGCGGCCGTCATCCAGCAGTTCTCCGTTCCCGGCCCGCTCGCCGGCCTGCGCGCGATGGTCACGAGCGGGCCGACGCACGAGCCGATCGATCCGGTGCGCTTCATCGGCAACCGCTCGTCCGGCCGCCAGGGCCACGCCATCGCCGCCGCGCTGGCGCGGCGCGGCGCCGAGACGACCTTGGTATCGGGCCCCACCGCCGAGCCGGATCCACCAGGCGTCGCCGTCCGGCGGGTGGAGACGGCAGAAGAAATGCTGGCTGCCTGCCGGGCGACGTTGCCCGCCGATATCGCCGTGTGCGCCGCTGCGGTCGCCGACTGGAAGGTCGCGGCCCAGGCGCCGCAGAAGCTCAAGAAGACGGCCGGCGCACCGCCGCGCCTCGAGCTCGCTCCCAACCCTGACATCCTGGCGACGCTTGCGGCACCCGGCGAGATGCGGCCGGAACTGGTGGTGGGATTCGCGGCGGAGACTGAGAACGTCATCGACAACGCGGTCGCGAAACGCAAGACGAAGGGATGCGACTGGATCGTCGCCAACGACGTATCGCCGCACACCGGCACCTTCGGCGGAGCCGAGAACACCGTCCACCTGATTGCGGCCGACGGGGTCGAGCAATGGCCGACTCTTTCCAAGGCCGCTGTGGCCGAGCGCCTCGCCGACCGCATCGTCCGCCACTTCGCGAGCCGGGCTTGAGCCTCACGACCGTCGACGTACCGATCCAGCGGCTGCCGCACGGCGGCGACCTGGACCTGCCGCGCTACGCGACCCTGGCCGCCGCCGGACTCGACCTGTTGGCGGCGGTCACGGCCGACCTTGTGCTGACGCCCGGCGGGCGGGCGCTCGTGCCGACCGGGATTGCCATCGCCCTACCGCCGGGCTTCGAAGGGCAGGTGCGGCCGCGCTCGGGCTTGGCGCTCAAGTCCGGCGTCACCGTCCTCAACAGCCCTGGCACCATCGACGCCGACTATCGCGGCGAGATCGGCGTCGTCCTGGTCAACCTCGGCCACGCGCCTTTCACGGTGCGCCGCGGCGACCGCATCGCCCAACTGGTGATCGCCCCCTGTTTGCATGCAGAATGGCGGGAGGCGACGACATTGCCGTCCACACAGCGCGGCGGCGGCGGCTTCGGCTCGACCGATGCCCCGCGCGAACCGGAGTCCTGACAGCCGTGGAACTCACAGACAGCCAATTCGAGCGCTATGCCCGCCATCTGATTCTCGACGAAGTCGGCGAAGACGGGCAGATGCGCCTCCTGCAGTCGCGCGTGCTCGTGGTCGGCGCCGGCGGGCTCGGCGCGCCGCTGCTGCTCTATCTCGCGGCCGCCGGCGTCGGCACGCTCGGAGTGATCGACGACGACGTCGTGGAACTGTCGAACCTGCAGCGCCAGGTGATTCATCTGACCGACCGGCTCGGCCTTCCCAAGGTCGAAAGCGCCGCGGCGATGCTGCAGGCGATCAATCCCGACGTCCGCGTGATCCAGCATCGCAAGCGGCTGACCGCGGATAATGCCATGACGATCATCGCGGACTATGATGTGGTAGCCGATGGGAGCGATAATTTCACGACCCGCTTCCTGCTCAACGACGCCTGCTTCCTGCAGAGAAAGACCCTCGTTTCCGCCGCGCTGCTGCGTTTCGACGCGCAGATGTCCACCTACAAGGCGTATCTGGGCGAGCCGCATCCCTGTTATCGCTGCCTGTTCCCGGAGCGCCCGCCAGAAGATCTCATCCCGCGCTGCGAACAGGCGGGCATCCTGGGCGCGCTCGCCGGGGCGGTCGGCTCGCTGCAGGCGACGGAGGTTCTCAAGGAAGTGCTCGGCATCGGCGACAGCCTGAGCGGCTATCTCCTGATCTATGACGCGCTCGCGGCCAGCTTCCGCAAGATCAAGATCCGGCGCGATCCCAACTGCGCCCTCTGCGGACCACAGGCCACAATCAAAGACATCAAGGCAGTTCCGTAGTCGGAGCCGTCTCAGTTTGCCTGTGCGTCCTTGACGACGAAGCCCTCGGGAATATTGAACAGGGCTGAATCCTGCGGGCCGATCCCCAGCTCCGTGGCGGTCGCGGTGATCTTGCTGACGGCATCAGCATAACCCAGCTGAAGCAGGATGCCTTCGGCCGTGACGCAGATGAGAAGTCCGGGGAACTCGAGCTTGTTGCAAGGGTGACCGGCGATCGTGGTCATGCCGTCGTCGCGGGGTGTGCCGCCCTTGGCGCGCAACGAGCCCCAGCCCTGCTCCAGGGCGTCGGTGACGATGAAATCTCCATAGGGATAGCGCACCGCCGTCTTCGCCGGATCCGCCGGCTCAAAGTTGATCGCCTCCCTACCGATGGTCTTGATCACAATGGGGGTGCCAGGCTTTGCCGGGAACTCAACTCTTACACTGTCGCCGGCGACCCAGAACCTCACAGGCCCGCTGTCGTTCTGGCCGATCATCTGTACCTTGGTGTCGTAGACGACGTGGAACTGCACCGTCGGTTTCTCCGGCGGCAGGTCTCCGGCGGCCGCCGTTGTCGCCGCCAGACCAACGGCCATCCCAACCGCCCACACGGCACCCTGAGGCATGCGCCCAGATCCTTCCGTTGCCATACGGGAAAAGTGCCCCCAGGCCCGGCGGACCGCAAGGGTTGGTCGGGCCGAGGCCAGACGGATGGAGACCCGTTGCGTCGGCCGGGTCGACGAAGGCCGAGGAGAGAAGATATTCCTCTTACTGCACTGCGGCAGCGCCCTTGATCCGGGCACCGGGTGGCACCACGTCTATTTTTGGTGGGGATGGCAAGGACTTGGCGCGCCATTGTCGGGATCTGGCGAAAGCCATATTTGCGTTGCGCGTCAAAGTTGTATGGGGTAATGCCCTATTTTTGTCACGAGGCCACAACTTGATGGCATCTATTCTCACTTCCCTGAAATCGGCAAAGCCTGGAGGTTCCCGGATGACTATGACGACGAAGTCGGTTGCAACAGTACTTGCGCTGGTGGTCGGACTGTCGCTGTCAGCTTGCAGCAAGAAGGAGGAGAGCTCGTCCAGTGGATCGAGCGGCACCTCGGGCACGACGAGCGGTACGACCGGCACGACTGGCGGCACCACCGGCACGACGACGGACCAAGGTACGTCGGGAGGCACAACGGGCGGTACGACCGGTACCACCAACTGACGCGCCGAATCGCCGCGCTCTGCCGGTCGGCGAGCGGCGGCGAATGAAGAGCGCGACCTGATTTTCGGCGGCTCCGACAGGAGGTCGCACGATAAAGAGGCGTCTGCAGCGAACCTGGGACGCCTCTTTGTCGTGAAGCGATCCGGATTAATCAGAACATCGATTCGAGGACGCGGTCAGGCGGCTTGTGTCCGTCCGCAAACGTCTTGATGTTGATGATGACTTTCTCGCCCATGTCGGTCCGGCCTTCGATCGTCGCCGACCCCATGTGGGGCAGAAGCACGACTTTGTTGAGCTTGAGCAGTTTCGGATTTACCGCCGGCTCATGTTCGAAGACATCAAGACCGGCACCCGCCAGCTGTCCCTTCTCCAGCATGCGGGTCAGCGCGTTCTCGTCGATCACTTCGCCGCGCGAGGTGTTGACGATGTAGGCGTGCTTCTGCAGAAGCTGCAGCCGACGCGCCGACAGCAGGTGATAGGTGGCGGGCGTGTGCGGGCAGTTGACGGAGATGATGTCCATGCGCGCGAGCATCTGGTCGAGGCTTTCCCAATAGGTCGCCTCGAGCTCGCGCTCGAGGTCGGGATGCGCGCGCCGGCGGTTGTGGTAGTGGACAGCGAGGCCGAAGCCGCGGGCGCGGCGCGCCACGGCGCTGCCGATGCGGCCCATGCCGATGATGCCGAGCCGTTTTCCCCAGATGCGATGGCCGAGCATGAAGGTCGGCCCCCAGCCCTGCCATTCGCCGGAGCGCACGAGCCGCTCGCCCTCGGCAAGCCGCCGCGGCACCGCCAGGATGAGCGCCATCGTCATATCGGCCGTGTCCTCGGTGAGCACGCCCGGCGTGTTGGTGACGGTGATGTTGCGCTGGCGGGCGGTCTTGAGATCGATGTGATCGACGCCGGTACCGAAATTGGCGATCAGCTTCAGCTGCGGCCCGGCCTGCGACAGGATCGCGGCATCGATCCGGTCGGTCACCGTGGGCACGAGCACCTGCGCGGTGCGGACGGCGTCGACGAGCTGGGCCGGCGTCATCGGACGGTCCTCGAGATTGAGCTGCGCCTTGAACAGCTCCATCATCCGCGTTTCGATCGCGTCGGGCAGCTTGCGGGTGACGATGACGAGCGGCTTGGTGGGCATGGGGACGGCCCTTTTCATCGTTGGGGCGGTTGCCAGGATCCCCGCGGAGACGTTGTCTGTGCCATAGCAAGCGGCCCGTGGCTTGTCCAGCGACAGGCCGCCCCGCGCCGTCAGCCGCGAGATTGGCTTGACCGCGAATCGCGGCGACGATAGGTGATCAGGGTGGTCGCGTTTTTCGTCGCGAGTGCCGTGGCTCGCCTCTCCCCGACCGCGCTCGCCGGTTGCATGCTGATCGCGCTGCTGCAGTTCGGCGGCGGCGCACTGGCGGGCGATGTCGGCAGCGAGACGAACCTGCCGCTTCCGAGGTTCGTGTCGCTGCGCTCCAGCGAGGTCAACCTGCGAACCGGACCGGGAACGATGTATCCGGTCGACTGGGTCTATGTCCGCCGCGAGCTACCGGTCGAGGTGATCGCCGAGTTCGACGTCTGGCGCAAGATTCGGGACTGGCAGGGCACCACAGGCTGGGTGCATCAGAGCATGTTGGACGGCCGGCGCACGGTCAGGATCTCCGGCAGCGAGCGGACCCTTCACCGCGAACCCGACGACGCCGCGGCGGTCGTCGCGAGACTGGCGCCCGGCGTCATCGGGCGCCTGCTGGAATGCAACGACAGCTGGTGCCGCATCGACGTCGAGAGCAATCGCGGGTGGCTCAAGCGCGACGAATTCTGGGGCGTCTACCCCGACGAAAAGGTCCAATGAGGTCGCGCCCGACAGAACGGCGACGTCAGTCGAAATCCTCGGCCAGGGCCGCCCGCACCGCCTCCGGCATGACGACCATGTGGCCGTATGCGGGATGGCTGAAGCCGACCACGATTTGCGCATCCGGCGCGCGGAACCTGGCGATCTGTGCCGGCGTGAAGGGAAAATGGACGAACTGCACGGCTGACGCCTTGCCGGCGGCGCTCGTGCGATCGACGTCTGCCTCGGGCATGCCCTTGACGGTCTCGTCGCCGATCCGAATGAAGGCCGTGTCCTCGACGCCGCCGAGGCGCGCCAGGAAGGTCCTGCGACGCTGCGGATCGTCGATCTCGAAGAGGACGGTGGCAACCAGTTCGTGGCCCTTGGGGATGAGCGGATTGTAGGCGCCGAGTTCGTCGGCGATCTGGGCCTCGCCGCCTTTCTCGATGTACAGCATCTCCTGCACCTGCAGCCACATGCTGTCGTAGTTCTCGAAATGAAACGTGGCCACCGGCCCGACCTCGAGTCGGCGATTCTGCTTCTGCGCCACCAGCGCCTGGCGGCGGGCGGCCCGGATCTTGGCGTATTCGGCGGCCGGCATGAGGTCGGCCGGCGTGATTTCGTGCTTCATCGGCATGGCCGTGCTCGTCGTTTTAAAGCCCGTACGCCCGGGCGAACAGCTCTATCGGGTGCAATGCAGGCGCCGCCGCCGGCCGGCCGTCGAGCCGCTCCATCCCCTGGACGATATGCATCGCAGCCAACGGACACTCGGACGCGACGTAGGTCTTGCCGCTTTCGGCCGCCTGTCGCGCGACCGGACGCCCGACCTTGAGGGCGGTGTCGAAGTTGCCTTTGAGGACCCCCCACGAACCGCCGTGGCCGGAACAACGCTCGATGACGGCGAGATCGGCGTCGGGAACCAGCCGGAGCATTTCGGCCGCCTTCTGACCCATGTTCTGCGCACGCGCGTGGCAGGCGATGTGGAGACCGACGCCGCCGTCGAGCGGCTGCAGGCCCGGCGCGAGACCCTCGCGCTTGGCGATATCGACGACATATTCGGTGATGTCGTAGGTCGCCTCGGCGAGTTTCTTCAGGGTCGCGTCCTGCGGAAGTATGAGCGGCCATTCGAACTTCAGCATCAACGCGCAGGACGGCACGAGCGCCACGATGTCGTAGCCCTCTTCGATCCATGTCACGAGCTCCCCGCTGACCCGTTGCGCCTGCTCGGCAACCCGGGCGAGATCGCCCTGCTCAAGCTGCGGCATCCCGCAACAAGCCGGATAGACCACCTCGGTCTGGACGCCGTTCCGCGCCAGAACCGCGCGCGCCGCAAGACCGATCGCCGGGTTGTTGTAGTTGGCGAAGCAGGTGGCATAGAGCACGGCCTTTCGGCCGAACGCCGGGGCGGCGCGATTGACCTCCGGGACCGCCTCCATGACGTGATGCATGAGGGTCTTGCCGTGGTACCCGGGCAGGGCCGCTGCACGGTCGACGCCGACGGCCTTCTCCATGAGCGGCCGGGTCAGGCCGTTCCCCGTCGCCGTTGCCCAGTTGGCGAGCGGCGCTGCCAGAGCAGCCAGCTTCCCGTTCCGATCCGTCTCGGTGAGCTGACGCTGCACGGCAGCGACCTCGCCGCGCTTCAGTTCGGCCGCGCGATACCGCAGCATCAGATGGGGAAAATCCAGGTCGAAGGCGTGCGGCGGCACGTAGGGACATTTCGTCATGAAGCACATGTCGCACAGCGTGCAGGCGTCGACGACCGACTTGAAATCGCCGCTCTCGACCGAGTCGACTTCACCCGACTTGGACTGATCGATCAGATCGAAAAGCCGCGGGAAGCTGTCGCACAGATTGAAGCAACGGCGGCAGCCGTGGCAGATGTCGAAGACGCGGCGGAGCTCGGCGTCGATCTTGTCGGCGTCGAGATAGTCCGGATCCTGCCAGGGAATCGGATGCCGGACCGGGGGTTCGAGACTTCCCTCACGCATGGCAGCCGCGCTTTCGCCGCTCCGCGGTCCGACCTCGTCGGGGCGATATTCTCCGCATTCGTCCCAGGATAATGACTCCCCCGCCGGCGGGCGCTACCGGGGCCCGCCGCCAGCGGCACGAAATCGGCGAGCAGACGCCGTCGGTCTCGACTCAGTTCAGAGTCTGCAGTGCTTTCTGGAACCGGCCGGCGTGTGACTTCTCGGCCTTCGCAAGCGTCTCGAACCAGTCGGCGATTTCGGCAAAGCCCTCTTCGCGGGCCGTCCGGGCCATGCCCGGATACATGTCCGTGTATTCGTGCGTTTCGCCGGCGATTGCGGCCTTCAAGTTCTTGTCGGTCGAGCCGATAGGCTCGCCGGTTGCGGGATCGCCGATCGCCTCCATGAACTCGAGATGCCCATGCGCGTGCCCCGTCTCGCCCTCGGCCGTCGAACGGAAGACGGCGGCGACATCGTTGTAACCCTCCACGTCGGCCTTTTGGGCGAAATACAGATAGCGGCGGTTCGCCTGGCTTTCGCCGGCAAACGCGGCCTTCAAGTTGTCGAGGGTCTTCGAGCCTTTCAATGATGCCATTTCGATCTTCTCCCTAACCCGGAGCTGGAACAAACGGTGATTCGCTTCATCGAGGAGATGAAGCGTACTGACGTAACAACTTGCGTCAGCACAACACGCTTGTCAATAGTTTGGAACTTTTCAAATTCATGAAACGGCCCCCTTCGGCCGGGTCATGATTCGTTCCGGACCACCCGAACGATGACGTCGACACGACGGAGGTGGGTTCCCGCCGGCGGGGCCGGCAACCGCGTCAGCTCGACTTCGTGCCCCGGAATGTCCTCGAGACGGCCTTCGTCCTCGAAGAAGAAATGATGGTGGTCGCTGGTGTTGGTATCGAAATAGGACCGGCCCGGCTCGACGACGACTTCCCGCAACATGCCCTGCGCGGTGAATTGGTGCAGCGTGTTGTAGACGGTCGCCAGAGACAACCGGACGTTGGCCGCTTGCGTCTCTCCGTGCAGCTGTTCAGCGGTCACGTGGCGGTCGCCGGACTCGAAGAGCAGGCGGGCCAACGCCAGCCGTTGGCGCGTGGGGCGCAGCCCGACCGCTTTCAGGCGTTCGAGCGCGATGGCGTACGGTCTGGTCGACGTCATGGCCCCAATATAGGGGCAGAATCAACTGAGATAAAGCCCTTTTCCGACTGCTAGACGATTGTCTGGAAGAGGTAAAAGTCGCACTCGCGGCCTCAATCCCCGGTCTGGATGCGCTCGACGAGCTGTTTGACGGTCGGCACGAAACCATTCGCATAGAACGGATCGTGCTTGAAGCGGAAGGCGTTGTGGCCGGCGAACATCAACTGATCCTCCGTGTCCTCGGAGTGGCTTATCTTCTGCAGCGTCTTCTGGATGCAGTAGGAGCGCGGGTCGGCCTTCTTGCCGGTGGTGCCCTGGTCGTTCTGCGCCCAGTTCGAGAACATGCAGGCGCTGAGACAGCCCATGCAGTTGATCTGATCCGTCAGGATCTCGTTGGCCTTTTCCGGCGTAACGAAGACGAGGGTCGAATCGGGCGTCCGCAGCGCATCGGTAAAGCCACGGCTGACCCAATCGGCGGCGCGCAGCTTGTCGGCGGCAGTCAGGTAGACAATGCGATTGCGGGCGCCCACCGGAAACGGCCACTCGTGCTCGCCGACCGCCGTCGAGCTGTAGGCGACCTGGCGCTCCGAACGCTCGCGCAGCTCGCCGACGAACGGATTGCTGACGGCCGAGGAATAGAAGCCGGTGGGGCTGAACCGGTTGAGGAACACGTCGCCCTCGCCGAGCGTCATCAGGCGGCGCTTCCAGGCGTCGGATATCGGGCTTTCCTGCGTCAGCAGCGGCCGTGTGCCGAACTGAAAGGCGACCGGGGCGATGTCGGGGTCGTCGATCCAGTCCGCCCACTCGCGCAGAAACCAGACGCCGCCGGCCATGAAGATGGGCGTGCGCGGCAGACCGCATTCCTCGCGCATGAAGCGGCGCAGCTCGACGACGCGGGGGCGGGCCGGCTCCGGCTTGGTCGGGTCCTCGCTGTTGGACAGGCCGTTATGGCCGCCGGCCAGCCATGGATCTTCGTAGACGACGCCGCCGAGCCAGTTCTGGAACTTGTGGTAGGCGCGCTTCCAGAGGGCCCGGAAGGCCCGCGCCGAGGAGACGATGGGGTAATAATAGACGCCGTACTTGGCGCAGATTTCCGCGATCTTGTAGGGCATCCCGGCGCCGCAGGTGACGCCGTTGATGAGGCCCTTGGCGCCCTCGAGGACGCCGTGCAGGACGCGCTCGGAGGCGGCCATTTCCCACAGCACGTTCATGTGGATGCGGCCGCGGCCGTCCGATTGCTCGTGGGCGATCTGGGCCTGGTGAATGCCGCCGCGGATCGCGTAGGCGACCAGTTCCTCGTGGCGCTCGCGCCGCGTGCGGCCGCGATAGAGCTGGGGGATCAGGTTGCCGTCCTGGTCGTAGGAGTCGGCGTTGACGCCGGAGAAGGTGCCGACGCCGCCGGACGATGCCCAGGCGCCGGAACTTTCGCCGTTCGACACCGAGATGCCCTTGCCGCCCTCGACCAGCGGCAGCACCTCGCGTGCCGATATCACGATCGGCTCTAGGGGGCGCACGCGGCCTCCGGGGCGGCAGCATGAAGGTTCTGTTTCACGCGGCCTATATAGACCCGATCACTGCCGAAGGCCACCGCCCCCGACGGCTGCAAAACAACCCCATGCATTAAAAAATCTGCCATGTTTTTCAATGGGTCCCCCGTGCCGTTCCGGGCCGGATTCGGCCGCCCTCAGGTCGCCGCCAGGAGCGCGTCGGGCCGGTCCGTGATGATGCTGTGCACCCCCCAGCCGCGCAGCTCCAGCGCCCGCACGGGGTCGTTCACCGTGTAGACGGCAAGACCGTGGCCGGCAGCGCGGACAGCGGCGGCCCAGTCCGGCGTCAGGTACTCGTCGGCGCAATGGACGCTGACGCAGCCGAGCTCGGCCGCCGCGGCCGCCCAGTCGACCGGATATTCCCAGACGAGCAGCCCGCGCGGCAGCTCCGGGCCGCTGTCGCGAGCGGCGGCCAGGCTGTCGCGGCTGAAACTGGACAGCAGCGGCGCCGGCCGACCCGGCCCACGATCGCGGCGGACGACGCCGACGACGGCCTCGGCGGTTTCGCGATCGCGGCCGGGACAGGGCTTGATCTCGATATTGACGCCCATGTCGAGGTCGGAGAGGAGCGCCAACGCCGCCGCCAGCGTCGGGACGTGGGCACCGCGCCATGCCGGCGCAAACCAGGCGCCGGCATCCAGGCCGGCGATGCCGGCATAGGGCGCAGCGGCAACGGGGCCGCGGCCGTTCGTCGTGCGGTCGAGCGTCTCGTCGTGCATGAGCACGACGACCCCATCCGCCGTCAGCTTCGCATCGACCTCCACCCAGCGGGCACCGCGCCGCTGCGCCTCGCGGATGCCCTCGAGGGTATTCTCCGGCGCATAGGCGGCGGCGCCGCGATGCCCGACGACGGCCGGCAACTCGAACGCCGGCACGGCCCGCCTCGTCGGCTCAGCCGGCGGCCTCGGCACTGCGCTTGGTCAGGTCCTCGCCGGTGGCCTGGTCGACGGCCTTCATGCTGAGCTTCACCTTGCCGCGGTCGTCCATGCCGATGACCTTGACCTTGACGGCATCGCCGACCTTCACGACATCGGCCACGGTCTTCACGCGATGCGGCGCCAGCTCGCTGATGTGGACGAGCCCGTCGCGGCTGCCGAGGAAATTCACGAAGGCGCCGAAGTCGACGACCTTCACGACCTTGCCGTTGTAGACCACGCCGATCTCCGGCTCGGCGACGATGCCGCGGATCCAGTCGATGGCCGCCTGCGAGGCCTTGCTGTCGACCGCTGCGACCTTGATCGTGCCGTCGTCCTCGATGTCGATCTTGGCGCCGGTGACCTCGCAGATCTCGCGGATGACCTTGCCGCCGGAGCCGATGACCTCGCGGATCTTGTCCTTGGGAATGGTGATGACGGTGATGCGCGGCGCATTCTGGCTGACCGCCTCGCGCGAAGCGGTCATGGCCCTGGCCATCTCGCCGAGGATGTGGATGCGCCCTTCGCGCGCCTGGTCGAGAGCGATCTTCATGATCTCGGCCGTGATCGAGGTGATCTTGATGTCCATCTGCAGGGAGGTGACGCCCTCGGACGTGCCGGCGACCTTGAAGTCCATGTCGCCCAGATGATCCTCGTCGCCGAGGATGTCGGAGAGGACCGCGAAGCCTGCGTCCTCCTTGATCAGGCCCATCGCGATGCCGGCGACCGGGCGCGGCAGCGGCACGCCCGCATCCATGAGCGAGAGCGAGCTGCCGCAGACCGTCGCCATCGACGACGAGCCGTTCGACTCGGTGATCTCCGAGACGACGCGGATCGTGTAGGGAAAATCCTCCTTGCCGGGCAGCAGCGGACGGAGCGCCCGCCAGGCGAGCTTGCCGTGGCCGATCTCGCGCCGGCCGGGCGAACCCATGCGTCCGGTCTCACCCACCGAGTAGGGCGGGAAGTTGTAGTGCAGCATGAAGTTCTCGCGGAATTCGCCCTCGAGCGCATCGATGATCTGCTCGTCCTCGCCGGTGCCGAGCGTCGCCACGACCAGCGCCTGGGTCTCGCCGCGGGTGAAGAGGGCCGAGCCATGGGCGCGCGGCAGCACCCCCACTTGCGCCGTGATCGGACGGATGCTCTTGCCGTCGCGGCCGTCGATGCGCACGCCGGTCTTCAGGATGTTGCCGCGGACGATATCGCTCTCGAGGTCGTGGAACAGGCCGCCGATCTTCTCCGGCGAGACGGTTTCGCCGGCGAGCGCCTCGATCGCCTTGGCCTTGACGGCGCCGACCTTCTCGTAGCGCACCTGCTTCACGGTTTCCCGATAGGCCTCGCGCAATTCGGCCTCGAACTGGCCGCGCAGCTTCTGCGCCGTCTCTTCGATCTCCGCCGCCTTCTCCGGCAGCGGCCAGGGTTCCTTGGCGCACTGTTCGGCGAGGTCGATGATGGCGTTGATGACCGGCCGCATCGATTCGTGACCGAAGGTGACGGCGCCGAGCATCACGTCTTCCGACAGTTCCTTGGCCTGCGATTCGACCATCAGCACGCCTTCGACCGTGCCGGCGACCACGAGGTCGAGATCGGATGTCGGCAGCTGATCGATGTGCGGGTTAAGGACATACTGGCCGTCGACATAGCCGACGCGCGCCGCGCCGATCGGCCCGAGGAACGGGATTCCGGAGATCGTCAGCGCCGCCGAGGCGCCGATCATGGCGACGATGTCGGGGTCGTTCTCCAGGTCGTGGCTCAACACCGTGGCGATGACTTGCGTCTCGCAGCGGAACCCGGACGCGAACAGCGGCCGGATGGGCCGATCGATGAGGCGCGACGTCAGCACCTCCTTTTCGCTCGGACGGCCTTCGCGCTTGAAGAAGCCGCCGGGAATCTTGCCGGCCGCGAACGTCTTTTCCTGATAGTTGACGGTCAGCGGGAAGAAATCGACACCGGGCTTCGGGGTCCGCTGCCCCACGACGGTGCAGAGGACGATGGTGTCGCCATAGCTGCACAGCACGGCGCCGTCGGCCTGGCGCGCCATGCGGCCGGTCTCGAACGACAGCTTGCGGCCGCCCCACTCGATTTCCTTGCGGTGGATCTGAAACATAGGAATTTATCCTTTCGGGTATCGGCCGGTTATGAGGGGCCGGACCCGCGCAAAGGGCGGCGGCGGGAAGATTCCCGTCATCGTCTCGATATCGGCGAACGCAGCAGCAGGGGATCGCAAGAACGATCCCCGTGCGGCGATGTCCGCCCCTTGCGTCGGCCCGGCACAGTCGCGATCACGCCGGCCGGTTCGTGATCGCTGACGTTGATGGCACGGCACAGCCTGCCCCCGTCCCGGTATCAGCGGGCGGAGGGGCAGCCGGCTTCTGCCGTGCGATTTAGCGGCGCAAACCAAGGCGCTGAATCAGCTCCTGGTAGCGGGCATTGTCTTTGCGCTTGAGATAGTCGAGCAAGCGCCGCCGTTGCCCGACCATGACAAGAAGACCGCGGCGAGAGTGAAAGTCCTTCTCGTGGGTCTTCAAATGCTCGGTCAGATTTCCGATGCGCTCGCTGAGGACGGCGACCTGCACCTCCGGCGAGCCGGTATCATTGGGTTTGGTGCCGTATTCCTGGATGACCGCCTGTTTGCGTTCCGCGGTGATCGACATCGTCTATCCTCTTCATTCTAAAGGTTCAACACGCGTACCG
Source organism: Pseudomonadota bacterium (assembly GCA_046724215.1). Taxonomy (GTDB): domain Bacteria; phylum Pseudomonadota; class Alphaproteobacteria; order Dongiales; family Dongiaceae; genus JBKOWC01. The sequence continues at coordinate 19,159 of JBKOWC010000252.1, forward strand.
GACGAAGATCACCAGCCTCGAAACGCGCCAGCGCCACCGGCTTGCCGCCCGCCATGGCACACACCAGACTGCCGCTTTCGAGATGGCCGATGCGCTGCAGATCCTGGCGGCGGAACAAGCCCACCGGCTGGCCGCAACGCAGGCGGTTCGCCTCGGTATCGGTCAAGGCCAGGGCCGGGATGTCGTCCAGCGCGGTCTCGACCGGTAACAAATGCCGTAAGGCGGCGGGACTATGCCCCACGGTCCCCAGAGATTCCAGCGAAATCGCGTGCGCTTCCGTGAACGGCCCGATGGCCGTCCGGCGCAGGGCGGCGACATGGCCGACGGTCCCGAGCGCCAGCGCCAGGTCGCGGCCGAGGCTGCGGACATAGGCGCCCTTGCCGCTTTCCATCTCGAAGACGGCGTGATCGGCATCCGGCTGGTCGACCAGCTCCAGCCGCGCAACGGTGACGGTGCGGGGGGCGAGATCGACGGCCACGCCGGCCCGGGCTAGGTCGTAGGCGCGTTCGCCGGCCACGTGAACGGCCGAAAAGGCCGGCGGCACCTGCTGGATGGCGCCGAGGAAACGCGGCAGGGCGGCCCGGATTGCCGCCCCGTCCGGGCGGTGACCGCTGGTCGCGGTGATCTCGCCTTCGGCGTCGTCGGTCGAGCGGGCCTCGCCCCAGCGCACGGCGAACCGATAGCGCTTGTTGCCGTCGAGGACATAGGCGGCGGTCTTCGTCGCTTCGCCGAGGGCGACCGGCAGGAGACCCGTCGCCAGCGGGTCGAGGGTGCCGCCGTGACCGGCCTTGGCGGCACCGGTCACCCGGCGGACCGTGCCGACCACGCGCGTCGACGTCATGCCGGCCGGCTTGTCGATGATGAGCCAGCCGTGGATCGGAAGGCCGCGCGCCTTACGGGTCATCGGCCTTGTCGCCATCGTCGCCGTTCGCGGGTCGCTGCAGGTCGCGCTCGACCCGCGGGTCGTGGAGCAGCTGGTCGATGCGCCCGGCGCGCTCGAAGGTGCGGTCGATCTCGAAGCGAATGGTGGGCGCGAAGCGCAGGGTAACCGCATGCGCCAGCTGCGCGCGGAAGAAGCCGGCAGCCCGGTTGAGCGCCGCCACCAGCTCGCGTCCCTCGCCGCCGCCGAACGGAACGACGAACGCGGTCGCATTGCGCAGGTCGGGGCCGATGCGCACCTCGGTCACCGTGACCTGGACGCCGTCGAGCGCCGGATCGCGGAAATGCTCGTGGGCCAGGATACGCACCAGGGCGTGGCGCAGCTCCTCGCCGACGCGAAGCTGTCTCTGGTTCGGGGCATCGCCCCGCCGTCTGGTCATGGTGGCATCCGTTCTGGCGACGCTGGCGTTTCGTGCCGACCGCTGGAAAAGAGCCACGCACCCTCACCCCTACCCTCTCCCGCTTCGCGGGAGAGGGGGTTAGCGAGAGTGGCCGTTCCTCTTCTCCTGTGTCAGACGGCAGCGACCTGTTCGATCTCGAAGCACTCGATCATGTCGTTGACTTCGATGTTGTCGTAGTTCTCGAACGCCATGCCGCACTCGTAGCCTTCCTTGACCTCGCGCACTTCGTCCTTGAAGCGCTTGAGCGTCTTCAGGCTGCCTTCGTGGATGACGACG
>JBKOWC010000232.1:0-19315 GCA_046724215.1 Pseudomonadota bacterium
TGCGTCTGGGTCGCCGCCTGGGAGGGGGCGCAAGCGATGTCCGGCGGCACCGCCATCCTCGACGTGCAGAAGCCGGTCGACCACAGCCTCAAGGGCAGCTCGTCCTGGCTGCGCGTCGTGCGCGAAAAGACGGCACCGCCGCCCGCCGCGCCGGCCAAGCCGAAGGTGGTCGCGTCGTGACGAACTCGCCGCTCTACGATCCCGGTGCGCCGCTGCCCACGCTGCCCGGCCACTCGTCGGATGGCCGGCTCGAGCGCGTACTGCGCTCCGGCCGTTTCGCCGTTACGGCCGAGTTGAACCCTCCCGACTCGGCCGATCCGCGCGAGGTCTACGATCGCGCGCTGGTCCTGTCGGAAGTGTGCGACGCCATCAACGCCACCGATGCGTCCGGCGCCCATGTGCACATGTCGAGCGTCGGCATCTGCAGCCTGCTTACCCGCGCCGGCTATGCAGTTGTCATGCAGATATCATGCCGCGACCGTAACCGGATTGCTATCCAGGGCGATGTCCTGGGGGCGGCGGCGATGGGCGTGGCCAACATCCTGTGCCTCACCGGCGATGGCGTGCAGACCGGCGATCAGCCCGGCGCCAAGCCGGTGTTCGATCTCGACAGCACCGCGCTCCTGGAGACGATCCGCACCATGCGCGACAAGCGGCAGTTCCTCTCCGGGCGCAAGATCGCCGTGCCGCCGCGCGTCTTCATCGGTGCCGCCGCCAATCCTTTTGCGCCGCCCCACGACTACCGGCCGCTGCACCTGGCCAAGAAGGTGGCGGCGGGCGCGCAATTCATCCAGACGCAATACTGCTACGACGTGCTGCTGTTGCGCCGCTTCATGGACAAGGTGCGCGAGCAGGGCCTGCACGAGAAGGTGTTCATCCTGGTTGGCGTCGGGCCGTTGGCCTCGGCGCGGACGGCCAAGTGGATGCGCGAGCATGTGCCCGGGGTGCATATTCCGGACGCCATCGTCAAGCGGATCGAGGGCGCCCAGAACCAGAAGCAGGAAGGCAAGAAGCTCTGCATCGAGCTCATCCAGGAGATCCGGGAGATCGAAGGCGTTGCCGGCATTCACGTCATGGCCTATCGCCAGGAAGAATACGTGTCGGAGATCATCACCGAGTCAGGCATCATGAGAAACCGGCAGCCGCGGCGGCCGGCGAGGGAGAAAATCGCATCATGACCGATACCGTCATCAGTTCCGCGACCAAGGAGGTCGTCATCGGCTTCGAGCGGCCGTTCGTCCTCATCGGCGAACGCATCAATCCGACCGGCCGCAAGCTGCTGGCGGCCGAGATGGCGGCTGGCGACTACAGCCGCGTGCGCGCCGACGCCATCGCCCAGGTCGCGGCCGGTGCGCATATGCTCGACGTCAACGCCGGCATACCGCTCGCCGACGAGCCGCGCATCCTGGCGGAAGCCATCCAGCTCGTGCAGTCCCTGACCGACGTGCCGCTGTCGATCGACTCCTCGATCGTCGCCGCGCTCGAAGCCGGGCTTGCGGTCTACAAAGGCAAGCCGCTGCTGAATTCGGTCACGGGCGAGGAGGAGCGGCTCGAGTCGGTGCTGCCGCTGGTGAAGAAATACGGCGCCGCCGTCGTCGCGATCTCCAACGACGAGACCGGCATCTCCGAGGATCCGGATGTGCGCTTCGAGGTCGCCAAGCGGATCGTTCACCGGGCGCGCGACCACGGCATCCCCTACTCGGACATCGTCGTCGATCCGCTGGTCATGCCGATCGGCGCGCTCGGGCAGGCCGGGCGGCAGGTGTTCCACATCATCCGCCGGCTGCGCGAGGAGCTGAAGGTCAACAGCACCTGCGGCGCGTCCAATTTCAGCTTCGGCCTCCCGAACCGCAACGGCCTCAACGGCGCCTTCCTCGCCATGCTGATCGGGGCCGGCATGACCTCGGCGATCACCAATCCGCTGCACGCGGAGATGATGACGGCGATCATGGGCGCCGACGTCGCCATGGGCCATGACGAACATTGCGCGCGCTGGATCCAGAAGTTCCGCGAACCGGCGGCCGAGGGCGAGGAAGCCGGCGGTCGCCGCGGGCGCGAAGGCCGCCGCCGCCGCGCTGCCGGGGGCGATTCCGGCGCGCCTGCGGGCGATGTCGGCGCCGCGTGACCGTCGCTTGATGCAGTTGACTCACCCTCACCCTGTCCCTCTCCCGCTTCGCGGTAGAGGGGACGCTGTATGGGCATCTCTTCCCAACCCCCTCTACCGCGAAGCGGGAGAGGGCCGGGGTGAGGGTGCGTGTCCGGCCCGAGACTAAGCCCAATGAGCCCCGCCGGCTCCCACACCGACGCCCTCCTCGTGTTCATGCCGTCCGGCAAGCGCGGACGCTTTCCCTTGGGCACGCCGATTCTCAAGGCAGCGCGCAGCCTCGGCGTCGATATCGATTCGGTCTGCGGCGGCCGCGGCATCTGCGGGCGCTGCCAGATCGAGGTGAGCGAGGGGGAGTTCGCCAAGCTCGGCGTGACCTCCAAGGCCGGGCACCTGTCGCCGTTCGGCGTCGTCGAGCAGCGCTACGCCGAACGCCGCTCGCTGAAGGAAGGCCGGCGCCTCAGCTGCTCGACCCTGCTGCAGGGCGACGTCGTCATCGACGTGCCGTCGGACAGCCAGGTGCACAAGCAGGTCGTGCGCAAGCGCGCCGAAATGCGCGCGATCGAGCTCGATCCGGTGGTGCGGCTCCACTATGTCGAGGTGATCGAGCCCAACATGCACGACCCCTCGGGCGACCTGCAGCGGCTGATGCAGGCGCTCGAGGCGCAGTGGGGGCTGACCGGCCTCGACTGCGACCTGCGCGTCATCCAGCACCTGCAGAAGGCGCTGCGCCAGGGCAACTGGACCGTCACCGTCGCCGTCCATCACGGCAAGCAGATCACCGCCGTGTGGCCAGGCTTCCACGATCGCGCCTACGGGCTCGCCGTCGACGTCGGCTCGACAACGATCGCCGGCCATCTCTGCAACCTCTCGACCGGCGAGGTCGTGGCCTCCGCCGGCGTCATGAATCCGCAGATCCGCTTCGGCGAAGACCTGATGAGCCGCGTGTCCTACGTGATGATGAACCCGGGCGGCGATGCCGACATGACGCGCGCCGTGCGGGAAGCGATCAACGGCCTCGCCGCCAGCGTCGCCCGCGAAGCGAACATCGACATCCGCGACATCCTCGAGGCCACCTTCGTCGGCAATCCGATCATGCACCATCTGCTGCTCGGCATCGATCCGACGGAGCTGGGCGGGGCGCCGTTCGCGCTCGCCAGCGATTCCAGCGTCACCGTCTGGGCGACGGAGATCGACCTGCGCATCCACCCCAATGCGCGCATCTACGTGCTGCCCTGCATCGCCGGCCATGTCGGGGCCGACACCGCCGGTGTCATCCTCTCGGAAGCGCCGAATCAGGTGAACGAGATGACGCTCATCGTCGATGTCGGCACCAACGCCGAGATCGTGCTCGGCAACCGCCACCGCCTGCTCGCCGCGTCATCGCCCACCGGGCCGGCTTTCGAGGGCGCCCAGATATCCTGCGGCCAGCGCGCGGCGCCCGGCGCCATCGAGCGCGTGCGCATCGATCCGGCGACGCTGGAGCCGCGCTTTCGCGTCATCGGCAGCGACAAATGGTCGGACGAGCCCGGCTTCGCCGAGGCGACCGCCGGCACCGGCGTCACCGGTGTCTGCGGTTCCGGCATCATCGAGGCGCTGGCCGAGATGTACCTCGCGGGCATCATCAACCAGGACGGCGTCATCGACGGCGCCATGGCGGCGAAGAGCGACCGCGTGCAGGCCGACGGCCGCACCTTCTCCTATCTGCTGCGCGACGGCGAGCCCACCTTGCGCATCACGCAGAACGACGTGCGCGCCATCCAGCTCGCCAAGGCCGCGCTCTATGCCGGCGCGCGCCTGCTCATGGACCGCATGGAGGTCGACCAGGTCGACCGCATCACGCTTGCCGGCGCGTTCGGCAGCCATATCGACGTCAAATACGCGATGATCCTCGGCATGATCCCGGACTGCGATCTCGCCAAGGTGGTGTCGGCCGGGAATGCGGCCGGCACCGGCGCTCGGATCGCGCTGCTCAACCTGAAGGCGCGCGACGAGATCAGCCGCGTCGTGCGCTCGGTCGAGAAGGTGGAGACGGCGGTCGAGCCCCTGTTCCAGCAGCACTTCGTCGAGGCCATGGCGATCCCGCACAAGACCGCGGTCTATCCGAACCTGCGCAAGGCCGTGACATTGCCGCCGCCGAAGGAGGTCGTCGCGGCCGGCGGCGACGACGGCGGCCGCCGCGCGCGCCGGCGACGCGGCGCCTGACTGCCTAGGTTCCGTCGACCTGCGGTCGGGATTGCCCGGCCGTGAGGGCGGCGAAGTGGCTGGCCTGCTGCGCGGCTGCCGAGGCCAATTGCTCGAGTGGACGCTGCCGGCATTCCGGCAGCCGGACAAGCAGCAGCGAAAGCGACGCGGCAGCGACCTCCCGGATGTGCCGAACGACGGCGTCGAAATCGACCGGGGCGCCGGCCTGCGCGGTCACGGCGCGATCCTGGAGCCGGGCGAAAAGGTCGGACAACTGCAGCAATCCCATGCACCCCACGGCCGAAATCAGTTTGTGCGCCAAGGCCTCGACGCCGGCTAGTCTGCCTTCGGCGATGTCGCGCTCAATCTGTTCGATCCCGTTCTCGAGCCGGGTGACGATCGACCTTGCGATCCCGATGAGCTCGGGGCGGCCGATATCGAGTTCGAGGTCATCCAGCACGGTCTCGCTCAGCAGCGGGCGCGAGTCGCATTCCGGCGCCGGCTGGCCCGCGGCAGCCTGCGGGTGCGTTGTCGACCGGGAGGCGACGGCATCGAGCAGGGTCCGCCGCTCGATCGGTTTGGCGAGATGGCCGTTCATTCCGACCGCCAGACAGCGGTCGATGTCCTGGCGCGTCGCGTAGGCGGTCATCGCGACGATCCGGACGTCGCGCTTCGGCGCCGGCAGCGCGCGGATTCGGAGCGTCGCCTCGAAACCGTCCATCACCGGCATCTGCACGTCCATCAGAACAAGGTCGTAGTCGTTGGCGGAGACGGCCGCCGCGGCCTCGGCGCCGTCGGCGGCGGTATCGACGCTGTGGCCCGCCTGGGTGAGCAGGGCGACGGCGATCTCCCGGTTCACCTCTAGGTCGTCGACCAGGAGGATGCGGGCGGGCGTTTCTGCGGGCGCTGGGCGTGTTCGCGAAACCGTCACGGGGTTCGGATCGACGCCGCGGGCGAACTCGGCGGTGAATTCGAAGCGGCTGCCCATGCCGGGCATGCTCTGGACGGTGATTTCACCATGCATCAGGCGCACGAGCCTCTGGCAGATCGCCAGGCCGAGACCGGTGCCGCCCGCCTTGCGTCTGTAGCCGCCGTCGACTTGATAGAAGGCCTCGAACAGCTGGCCCTGCGCGTCGAGCGGAATGCCGATGCCGGTATCATGGACGGCGAAGCGGACCATGACGCGATCGGCATCCACCGTTACCAGCTCGGTAGCGATGTCGATGCCACCGGCCTCCGTGAACTTGACGGCGTTCGTCACCAGGTTGAGCAGAACCTGACGCAGCCGGGCCTCGTCGCCTTTGATGTGGCACGGCACGCCGTCGCCGATCGCGACCGTCAGCCGCAAGTCCTTGTTCTCCGCCGCGACCCGGGTCATGGCCGCGACGGCCTGCAATGCTTCCGCCAGATCGAAATCTTCGCAGGCGAGGTCGAGCTTCCCGGCCTCGATCTTCGAGAAGTCGAGGATATCGTCGATGACCGTCATCAGCGCGGTGCCGCACTGGCGGGCGACCCGAGCACAGTGACGTTGCTCGGGCGCGAGTGGCGAATCGAGCAGCAGATCCGTGTAGCCGATGATGCCGTTGAGCGGCGAGCGGATCTCATGGCTCATCATGGCGAGGAAATCGGACTTGGCCCGACTGGCGGCGATGGCGCGTTCGCGCTGTCCTGCCCTTTCCCGGGCCAGCTCACGGAGGGTCATCGCCCGCTGCTGCAGCTCCGATTCCGAAAATTCCAGCTTGGCGACCGTCGCCTCGAGCTGCTCCTCGCGCTCCCGCAGCTGCCGCTCCTGCTGCTTCAGGCGGGTGATGTCCGTGCGGATGCCGACGATGCCGCCGTCGCTCGTGCGCCGCTCGTCGATCAGCAGCCAGCGGCCGTTGGTCAGCGGGTGCTCGAAGGGGCCCTGCGGGTTGCGGTGCGAGGCCATGCGTTCGGCCACCCACTCCTCATGGCGCCCCTTCGCCTTGACGATGTGGCCGGCGGCCGCGCTGGCACGGAGAATCTCTTCGAACGTGATGCCCGGCTTGATGATGTGCGCCAGCTCGCCATGGATCGCCTTGAACTGTTCGTTGCAGAGCGTCAGGCGGTCGTCGGCATCGAACAGGGAAAACCCGACGTTCAGATATCCGATCGCCTCGCGCAGCCGCTCTTCGGCCGCCCGCGCCCGCGCCTCTGCCTCGCGCAGCCGCAGTTCCTGGCGCTTGAGATCGGTTATGTCGGTCCAGACGCCGACCGTGCCGCCGTCGCTTGTGCGGCGCTCGCTGATCTTTTCCCAACGTCCGTCGCCGAGATGCTGCTCGAATGCCGCGCCCGGATTGCGATGCCGATGCAACCGCTCGGCGATCCATTCCTCCTCGTGGCCACGGGCCGCCGGATGCTGCCCGAGCGCCATGCCGCCGCGGATGATGTCTTCGAAACGGGCGCCGGGCGTGAACAGCGGGCGCCCCTGCGCGTAGGCCTGCTCGTGCCGCGAATTGGCGAGGACCAGGCGGTCGTCGGCGTCGAAAAGCGCGAAGCTTTCGTTCATGCTCTCGATGGCATCTCGGAGGCGGGCTGCGGCGCTGCGCCGTTCCGCCAGCAGCGTGGCGAGCAGGATCGCCGTGGCGGCCATGCTCAGGAGCCGGAGCTGCGCCGCCTCCATGCTGTCCAGCAGCGTCGTAGCGTCGGCCCGGCTGTCAAGCAGGACGGTTCCCATGCTGGTGACGGCCATCAGCAGGCTGGCGAGCGCCGCACCGCCGCGGCCGAAGCGGACCGCCGCCCAGATCACCAAAGGCAACACGGCTTTCAGGGCGATGTGGTTGGCCAGCGAGTACTCGAGGATGCTGCTTGAGCCGAGATACATGACGGCCGTCAGCCCGGCAGCGATCACGCCGAACTCGGCGGTCCGGAGCGGCGTGAGACGAAGGTTCAGGTCGCGCCGGAACAGGACGACCAGCGCCGGCGTCACGATCAGCATGCCGACGGCATCACCGATCCACCAGGTCGGCCAGACCGTCAGATAGGGCGCCTTGAACATGTGGCTGACGACGAAGGCACCGAGGGTAGCGGCCAGGCCCGTGCTGATGCCGACGCCGAGTACGAAAAACAGCAGGATCGCCCGCAACGATCCTAGAATGTCGGTAGCGCGCAACAGATGAAGCAGGGTGGCGGCGACGACGACCTCGCCGACATTGCAGGCCGTGAAACCGAGAGACAACAGCATGCCGTCGCCATGGAGCAGGTTCATGGCCAGATTGCCGGCGCCGACGGCGGCCGCCTGGAGCCACCATGTGCGCGGCGGCTGCACCAGCATGACCGCGAGGGCAATCGCGTTCGCGAACCAGATGGCGGCGACATTGTCCGAAAGGCGGGACAGGTCGACGCCCAGCTTCGCGCTCGCAAAGACGACGAACGCGAGGAGGGCGGCGCCGAGCAGCGCTCGGCCGCGGCCACCGGCTGGCCGGAGCGCGGTCATCTCTCTTGCGACCTCATTTCCGAGTGAGATCCCGATCGCCCGACACGACGGCCGACGACGCGCGACGCTCACTGCCGCAGGAGCATTTTCGCCTTGCCTGAGACCTGGGCGTCGATCTCGATATGGCGAGCCAGAGCGTCCAGAAGTTCGGTGAACTTCAGGGGCTTGGGCAGGAAGGCACTCACGCGGTATTCGCCCAGGAAGCGGCGCTCGAGCGCGAAGTCCCGCTGCATGCCGGCGCTTGCCGCCGTCATCAGGATGACCGGCAGGTTCTTGAAGGCGGGCACCGCCCGCAGGCGCGCCAGCAGGTATTCGCCGGAGCCCTCGGGCATGCGGTAGTCGGTAATGATGACGTCCGGCAGCTCCTTCATCGCGATCCAGAGCGCCTGCATCGCCGTCGTGGCCGTGAGGACGTTGATGCCGCAAGCGCGCAGGCGGAGCCGTAGCACGCGCAGCATGTCTTCGTCGTCATCGACGCACAGCACCTTCGGCAATATGGCCGCAGGCTCCGGCGGCGGCGTGAAGGGCGCGATGGTGGCGGTCGATGCCCGCTGCGATCCGGATGCATCGATGTCGAGAAGCCGGCAGATGATCGACCTCAGTTCCGCCCAGGCCTCGCTTCCCTTGTTGACGTAGTGCGCGCCGATGCCCTTGCAGCGCTCGAGCGTGACGTTGTCGGTTCCGCCCGAGCATAGGACGACGGGGGTCGGCGGTATTTTCGGGTCGCGCAGCATCTTTTCGGCGACGCTGAGGCCGTCGCCGCCGGGCATGTTGATGTCGAGGACCAGCAGATCCGGGTGATCCCTGATGACGCTCGTCAGGGCATCCAGGCCGTCGGTGGCGGTCAGGACGCGGAGGCCCAGCGACTGGCATCTGAGCGTCAGAAGCTTCAGGCAGTCCGGATCGTCATCGGCGAGAAGAACGGTTGCGTTGACCATCGGCGAAATATTCCTTGGAGGGCTCTGCGGCCGGTACCCGGCGGCATTGCCGAATGCGTACTCCACGCCCCATAGCTGGCGAGAACCTTGGGGGCAGGATAGGAGAGGCGGCTGAAATCGTGGTTACGATTTCCGCCAGCCGATGCGGCCTTGGGCATCCACGAACTGGGGGACTCAGGCGGCCGAGGCCGCGACCGTGGCGCCGTGGTCGTCGGATAGGATCGACCGCTCGCGCGGGAAACTGATCGTGGCGACCGTGCCGTTGCCGGGCTCGCTCGCCAGCGTCAGCCGGCCACCGTGCAAGTCCATCAACGCCTTGCACAGCGGGAGTCCGAGACCCGTGCCGGTGTGGCTGCGGGTCATGATGTTCTCGACCTGGACGAAGGGCTGCAGGACGCGTTCGAGCTGATCGCCGGGAATGCCGATGCCGGTATCGGCAACGCTCAGCGACAGGCTTCCCTCGGCGTCGACGGCAGCCGCGAGCGTGATCGTACCGCCCGATGGCGTGAACTTGATGGAATTCGACAAAAGATTGAGCAGAACCTGCTTGATCAGGCGGTTGTCCGCGCGCAGCCCCGGAAGGTCCGTCACCGGTCGCAGATGAATCCTGACGCCCGCCGAATTGGCGCGCTCGGCGACGATGCGAACGGCGTCGCGCAGCACGGACTCGGGCCTGCAGTCTTGTTCGTGCAGTTCATATTTGCCGGCTTCGATCTTCGACAGGTCGAGCAGATCGTCGATGACGCTCAAAAGCAGCGTGCCGCTGTCATGGATGTCGGCGGCATAGCCGCGATATTGCCGCGAGCCGAGGGGCCCGAGCATCTCTCCTTTCATGATCTCGGAGAAGCCGAGAATGGCATTGAGCGGCGTGCGCAGCTCGTGGCTGATGTTGGCGAGAAATTGCGACTTGGCCGTATTGGCGGCCTGCGCCTGCTGACCGCGCACCGCCGCCTCCTCCGCGAGCTTGGTGAGCATGAAGGATTGCCGCTCGAGCTTCGCGTGGGACTCCTCCAGCTCGCGCAGCATGCCGCGCAGCCGGTCCTCGTTGTCCTTCAGCTCGCGTTCCTGGTGCTTCAGGCGGGTGATTTCAGTGCGAATGCCGACATAGCCGCCGTCGGCGGTGCGGCGGTCTGCGATCAACAGCCAGCGCCCATCCGTTTGCTGCAGCTCGAAGGCGCTGGTCGGATTTCGATGCCGCTGCATCCGCTCGGCGACCCATTCCTCGACGCGGCCGACGGCGTCGGCGACGAAGCCGCCCTCGGCACGGTCGCGCACGATCGTTTCGAAGGTGATCCCGGGCACGATCGGATGCACGGACTCGTCGCAGATCTGGCGGAATTTCTCATTGCACAGGACCAGCCGGTCGTCGGAATCGAAGAGGACGAAGGCCTCGTCGAGCTGTTCGATCGCGTCGCGCAGGCGCGCCTCGGCGAGGCGCAGCCGTTCCTCGTTCTCGCGCAGCGCCCGCTCCTGCTGCTTGAGGCGGGTGATGTCGGTGCGGACATGAACCATGCCGCCGTCGGACGTCCGCTGCCGGGAGACGAGAAGCCAGCGCCCGTCCGTGAGATCGGCTTCCAGATCCTTGCGCCGGTCGGTCGGCAGGGCCGCGTGCTCTGCGAGAAACGCGTCCATCGGCGCGCCGCCGGTGTCGAAGACGCCGCGCGCCACGCCCTGGCGCAGGAAATCTTCGAACGTGGCGCCGGGCACGAGAACGTCGGCGAGGGTCGGATAGATCTCCAGCGTGCGGCGATTCGTCAGCACCAGCCGGCCGTCGGCGTCATAGGCGGTGAGTCCTTCGTTCATGCTCTCGATCACGTCGCGCAGGCGCTCCTCGGCGGCCCGCGCGCGCACTTCCGCCTGGCGGAGTCGCGTGTCGTTCCGGCGCAAGGTCTCTTCCTGGGCCTTCTGCCGGCTGATGTCGGTCCAGGTGCCGACGATGCCGCCGTCGCTCGTGCGCCGCTCGCAGATCAGCAGCCACTGGCCGTCCCCGCGATCCTGCTCGATCGGGTCGCCCGGGTTGAGGTGTCGCTGCAGCCGTTCCTTCACCCACGCGTCGACGCGTCCCGTCGCGTCGGGATGCTGGCCGCGGGCCACGCTGCCCCGCAGGATGTCTTCGAACCGCACGCCGGGAACCATCAGGTCGGCGTTCTTGGCATACATCCTTTGATGCATGCTGTTCGACAGGACCAGGCGATCGTCGGCATCGAACAGCGCGAATCCGGCGCCGATGCTGTCGAAGGCGTCGCGCAGCCGCTTCTCGGCGGCGCGCCGTTCGTCCAGGGCGGCGGCCAGCAGCAGCGTGCTCAACGACGTGGCCGCCAGGAGGGCCTGGAGCGCAATGAGGGTCTCGGCCGCATTGTTCGGACCGGGCGGCGTGGCCCCGGCGGCGAGGATGGCGGCGATGCCGGCCAGCCCGACGAAGGCGTTGGCGATCGTGGCGCCGCGCGCGCCGAAGCGCAGGGTCGCCCAGATCTGGAACGGCAGCGCCAGGATGAGCGACATGTGATTGGCGGCGAGGCTGCCGTCCGACTGGATGAGTGTCAGCGCCGTCGCGCCGATCAAGCCGGTAGCGATAAGGAAGGCTTCCTGCGGCCGGCGTCGATTCTCCGCCGCCGCGGCCGCTCCCCGGAGCCAAGCCAGCAGCAGCGGCACGATGACCAGCATGCCGACGGTGTCGGCAATCAACCGGTTGCGCCACACCAACAGGTAGGGCACGTGGAAGCTGAGATGGCCGACGGCGGCACTGATGCTGGCGCCGATGGCCGGGGCGAGGATCCCGGCAATGCCGAGCAGCAGCATCAGCGACTTGACGGTCGTCAGCCATCCGGACGGCGCCCGGAATCGATGCAGGGTGGTCGCCGCGACCACCAGTTCGGTCATGTTGGAGGCGGCGAAGCCAAGGGCCGTCAGCGCACTGTCGCCGGCCAGCATGATCGCTGCAAAGTTGCCGGCTCCGGCGGCGAGGATGCAGGCCGGCCATTCGCGCGGCCGCGACAGGAGCAGGACGCCGAGGACGACGGCGTCGGCCGGCCAGACCACGGCGAAGCTGCCGGTGTGGCGCGACAGCATGACTGTCAGGTAGCAGTTCGACAGGAAGGCGACGAACAGCAGCGCGGCCTTGCCGGCGGTCCGCATCCCTGCGATTGGGGCAGTGCTCGAGGCCATTCTGGAGAGCCAATCCCTTGGTCCCGCCGGTTTTCCGGCCAGACCTCTGTCTATGGCCAATGCGGCCGGTCGCTGAATCGCCGTATGGTAGTTCGACGACCCTTAGGAGCCTGTTAACGCTGATCGATATGGGCTAGGCCACCGAGGACGTTGCGCCGCCGGCGCTCCCGGGCAATCGCGCCGCCCGTGCTTCGGGAAACTCGACGGTCACGACCGTGCCATGCCCGACGGCACTGGCGAGCGTCAGCGTCCCGCCGTGCAGCGCGGCCAGGGCCTTGCACAGCGGCAGGCCGAGCCCTGTGCCGGTATGCTTGCGCGTCAGCAGGTTCTCGACCTGGGTGAAGGGCTCGAGCACACGCTCCAGCTCGTGCGGCGGGATACCGATGCCGGTATCGGCGACCGCCAGCGTCACGCCGCCCGTCGCTGCCAGGTCCGCCGAAATCGTCACCTGCCCGCCCGCCGGCGTGAACTTGAGGGCGTTGGACAGCAGGTTGAAGAGGATCTGCTTGACCTTGCGATAGTCGCCGCGCAACAGCGGCAGCGTCGGGGCGACCCGCTGCTCGATGGCGACTCCCGCCTGCGCCGCGCGCTCGCCCATCATGTGCACGGTGGCCTCGACGATTTCGGCGATGTCGCAGTCGTCCTCCACGAGCTCGAACTTTCCGGCCTCGATTTTCGACAGGTCGAGCAGCTCGTTGATCAGGTTGAGGAGATGCGCGCCGGCGTCGTGGATATCGACGATGTAGCCCCGGTATTGATTGGCGCCCAAAGGTCCGAACGTCTCCGCCTTCATCATCTCGGAGAAGCCGAGGATCGCGTTGAGCGGCGTGCGCAGCTCGTGGCTGATGTTGGCGAGGAACTGCGACTTGGCCGAGTTGGCCGATTCGGCGGTCTGGCGGTGCCGCGCGTTCTCCTTGGCGAGACGCGTCATCTCCTGCGTCAGCAGCTTCAGCTGCCCGCGCGATTCGCCAAGTTCCTCCACCATGCGCTCGAGGCGGAACTCGCGGTCGCGCATCAGCAGTTCCTGGTTCTTCAGCCGCGAGACGTCGGTGCGCACGCCGACCGTGCCGCCGTCCCGCGTCCGCTGCTCGCGCACGAGCACCCAGCGCCCGTCGCCGAGCTGCTGCAGGATCTCGGTCGACAGCATCCGATGCTGCGCCAGGCGGTCGGCGACCCATTTCTCGGGGCGATCCATCGCCTCGACATACTGGCCGCGGCGGGCGCCTTCGCGGATGATCGTTTCGAAATGCGCGCCTTGTTCCAGCAGGTCGGCGCTGATGATGTAGAGGTCGCGATAGCGCTTGTTGCACATCACCAGGCGGTCGTCCTTGTCGAACAGGACGAAGCCTTCGTGCAGGCTTTCGATGGCGTCGCGCAGCAGGGTCTCGGCCGCGCGTGCCCGGCATTCGGCCTCGCCGACCGCCGCTTCGGCGGCGCGGGCGCGGCGCTCGGCGGCACGCACATCGTTGAAGGCGGCGACGATGCAGAGCGTGATGATCTGCGCCAGCGCCAGGCCCGCCTGGGCGGCGACGATCGCATGCTCGGTCGTCATGGCGCCGCGGCCGGCACCGACCAGGTCCGCGATGGCGACCACCGCGATGAGCGCGTTGGCGGCCGTGGCGCCGCGCGTGCCGAAGCGCACCGCGGCCCACAGCAGACCGGGCATGGCGAGCAGCGGCGTGACGGGCTGCCAGCTGTCGAGGGCGGCGATGCCGCCGAAAGCGGCGTAGCCGGAGACCAGCAACGTCGCGACGAGACCGGCCGCCTCGGCCGCGCGCGGCCAGCTGAGGCGCGACGGCAAGGGATGCGTCAGCCAGGTCGTCAGCAGCGGCGTCAGCGTCAGGATGCCGACCGTATCGGCGATCCACCATGACCGCCAGCTATGCCAGACCTGATCCGGGTCCTGCGCCAGCTCCACGACGATCGCGGCGATCGTGGCGGAGAGGGCGGTGCTGCACATCGCGATCGGCACGACGAAGGGGAAGAGGTTGCGCAGCGAATCGGTGATCGCGGTGCGCACCCGGAGGAGCCGGATCATCGTCGCGGCGGCGATGATCTCGACCAGGTTGGCCAGCGCATAGCCGGAGATGAGCAGCAGCTGATCGCGCTCAGTTGCCTGCACGCCGATGATGGCGATCGCGGTGGCGGCGGCGTAGGCGATCCATTCCTTCGACGGCGCCAGCAGCAGCGCCGCGAGCACGATCGCGTTCGCCGGCCAGATCGGCGCGATGTTGTCGACGCTGTGGGCGAGAGAGATGCTGGAGCGCGCCGTGACGTAATAGGCGATGGCCACGAGCGCTGCCTTGCCCAGCAGCCCGGCAAATCCACGAGATGCGGCACGAACGTTCATCGGCAAACGGCCCCATAGGCGTTGCCGCGGCGCAGCGACCGTGTCGCCGCCCCGCTCGGCGAAGCAAACGCGGGAGCATCGCATTGCCGCCATTAACCAAGAGTTACCGGCAGCCGCTGTCGGCGAAGGCGGGAAATTGCCGAAAATGCAGTGGAATCAGGCGCTACCGGGCGGGCGCGGCGCGCGACGCCGGCAGCGGCAGCGCGCCCGTCGCCCGCAGGCGTCGGCGCACATTAAGGCACGGCCGCCGCCCCGGCGGCCGTGCTCAGGCGAGCGCGGCCACCCGGTCGGGCTCGGGCAGCACCATGCCCCACATCTTCTCGAGGTTGTAGAACCGGCGCACCTCGGGACGGAACAGATGCACGACGATGTCGCCGCCGTCGAGCAGCACCCAGTCGCCGACGCCGGCACCCTCGATGCCGATCTTGGACACGCCCAATTGTTTCAGCTTGACCATCAGGTGATCGGCCATGGCGCCGAGCTGGCGCTGCGAACGCCCGGAGGCGATCACCATGAAGTCGGCCATGCTGGATTTTCCGTGGAGGTCGATGACGACGAGATCTTCGGCCTTGTCGTCGTCGAGCGACTTCTCGACGATTGCGAGAAGTCGGCGGGAGGTATCAAGGGATGAGGTCCCTTCGGCCTTTGTCCGGCGCAGAATTGTTGTCACCTCGGCTGTTGCACCCCGGTCGAAGGGCTCGTTCGGCGCACGCGGCCCGACCGGTCGAGACCGCGCGCGGCGCGGATGGCCGTTGCCGACAGCGGGTTGAGCGGCCCCCTGAGAAACACCCAGGCGGGCGGCTCGTGCCGCCGCAAGAGGCGGCCAGCTCGCTCGGCCAATCGGGCCTTCGCGAACCGGCGGGCCGCCTTTCCGGCCAGCGCCCCTAGACAATAGGAAGGGCGTGCGAAAACCGCAACGGCAGTTGTATCAAAGATTTGTTGCCAATCTCTCCACTGGTCGATCTGGGCCAGGTTGTCCGCCCCCATTAACCAGACGAAGCGGTCGCGCGGCCGGTGTCGTCGCAGCCGTCGCAGCGTCTCCGCCGTGTAGGTGGTTTCGAAACGCGCCTCGAGATCGCTGACGCGGATGCGCGGGTGCCGGGCGAGAGCAGCTGCGCCCTGCAGCCGGTCGGCAAAGGGCGCCATCCCGGCCACCGGTTTGAGGGGATTCTGCGGGCTCACGAGCCACCACACTTCGTCCAGCCCGAGGCGCCGGAGCGCCCACAGGCTGATGTGCCGATGCCCGGCATGAGCCGGGTTGAAGGAACCGCCGAGCAGCCCGATGAGCCGGCCGCCCCGGCTGCCCCGGTCGCGGTCTTCGGCGGTCGCTCCCCGGCAGCGGGGGAACTTCAGGCGCGGGATCAAGCAGGCCGGCTTCGCGCGTCAGGGCGCATCGACATGACAGGAAACCTCGACCAGGCAATCTCGGCGGCCGGAACTGTGACGGGCAGGCGACAGCCGGTCAACGCCGGCCGGCCTTGCCTCGGGAATGAACCAAATCTTAACCAAACTGGCCTTGAATGCGGGTGGTTTCGCACGGGAATTCATTTTTTCTTCCCTTTGGAGGCGGGTTTGGGCGCGACGCGGCGCATACCGGGGCGGCTTTGATCGAGTCGCCGGAGGATGAGCGCCGGCGCCTGGCCGCGCTGCAGCGCTACCAGATCCTGGATACCCCGCCCGAACCGGCGTTCGACGACATCGCCGAGCTGGCGCGGACCCTGTTCGGGACGCCGATCGCCCTCGTCTCGCTGGTCGATGCGGGCCGCCAGTGGTCCAAATCGAGCCTCGGGCTGGCCGGGCGGGGGATGCCACGCGGCCAAGCCTTCTGCGCGCACGCAATTCGGGCGGATGACGTCCTGGTGGTCGGCGACGCCCGGGACGACGCGCGCTTCCGCGATCTCCCGCTCGTTGCCGGCGCGCCGCAGATCCGCTTCTACGCCGGCGCTCCCCTGCGCACGGCCGACGGGCTGCGGGTCGGCGCCCTCTGCGTCATGGATGCGGAGCC
Organism: Pseudomonadota bacterium; assembly: GCA_046724215.1. Lineage (GTDB taxonomy): Bacteria > Pseudomonadota > Alphaproteobacteria > Dongiales > Dongiaceae > JBKOWC01. The sequence goes on from JBKOWC010000232.1 coordinate 16,201, forward strand.
GCGCGGCGACGTGCCGGCCGCGCAGGTCGCGGCGCTGGCGCGGCTGGCCGACATCGTCATGCGCGAGCTCGAGGCGCGCATCGCCGCCACCGCTACGCGGCAGGCCGAGCAGCAATATCGGCGTATCGTCGAGAATGCGAACGAAGGCATCTGGCTCCTCGATTCGGAGGCGCGCACGATCTATGCCAACGCCCGCCTGGCGGAGATGCTCGGCTACAGCGTCGCCGAAATGATCGGCCGCCGGAACCTCGAGTTCATGGACGAAGCCGCCCAGGAGCAGTCGAGGCGCAACTGGGAAAAGCGCCGGGCCGGCTTTTCCTCGCGTCACGAGTTCCGCTTCCGGCGCCGGGACGGCACGGACCTGTGGGCGCAGGTGAGCGCAGTGCCGATCGAGGGCGAGGACGGCTTCGTCGGGGCGCTCGCCATGGTGAGCGACATCTCCGAGCGCAAGCTCGTCGAGACGGCGCTGCGCGAGAGCGAGGCGCGGCTGCGCCGGGCCGGTCGGATGGCCAAGTTCGGCCATTGGAAATGGATCGCGGACGGCCCGCATGACGACGGCACCGGCGGCCGCAGCGAGTATTCGCCCGAAGGCGCCGATATCCTCGGCCGCTCGGCGGAGGAACTCGCGATTCCCAACCGCGACTACCTGCAGCAGGTCGTGCATCCCGACGATCGCGCGCATGTCCGCGACGTGTCCCTGCAGCTGTTCGGGCGGGCCGGGCCCTTCTATTCCCTGGAGTACCGCATCGTCCGCCCGGACGGTGAGATTCGCGACATCCAGGAGATGGGCGAGAACGTCTATGCCGCCGACGGAACACCGCTTTATGCCGAGGGCACGATCCAGGACATCACCGAACGCAAGCGCGCCGAAGCGGCGTTGCGCGTGAGCGAGGCGCATCTGCGCCGGGCGAGCCGGATCGCCAAGTTCGGTCACTGGATATGGACCCCGGATGTCGATGGGCGCTGGAGCGGCGGCGCCAGCCGCTACTCGTCCGAAGGAGCCGCGATCCTCGGCTACGACGCGGCGGAGCTGGTTATCAGCAACGGCGACTACTATGAACGCATCGTGCATCCGGACGAGCGGGCGCGCCTGCGCGCCATCGGCGAGCGCGTCGCCCGCCGGTGCGAACCGGGCTACTCGGTCGAGTACCGCGTCGTCCGCCCGGACGGCGCCGTGCGCGATCTCCAGGAGATCGGCGAGAACGTCTTCGACGCGGCGGGCCGCATCGTCTCCGCCGCCGGCACGATCCAGGACGTGACCGAGCGCAAGCGCCTGGCGGGACAGCTGCAGCAGGCGCAGAAGATGGAGGTGGTGGCGCGGATCACCGGCGGCGTCGCCCACGACTTCAACAACCTGCTGACCGTGATCCTCGGCAACGCCGAGATGCTCGGACAGAAGCTCGCGGGCCAGCCGCTGGAGCATCGGCTGGCCGACATGATCCTCGATGCCGCGCGCCGCGGCGGCGAGCTGGTGAGCCAGCTGCTGTCCTTCGCCCGCCGGCAGCCGCTCGAGCCGAAGCCGGTCGATGCCAATGGCCTGATCGAGGGCATGCTGCTGCTGTTGCGCCGCAGCGTCGGCGGCGCGGTCGCTTTCGACGTGGCGGCCGCCGCGGACCTGTGGCCGGCGCTGGTCGACCCGGCGCAGCTGGAGACCGCGCTCCTCCACCTCGCGATCAACGCCCGCGATGCGATGCCCTCCGGCGGGACTCTCCGGGTCGAGACCGCCAACGTGCGCCTCGACGACGCGTTCGTGGCGAAGAACCGCGGCGCGCGTCCCGGCGCCTATGTCATGGTCGCGGTCATCGACAACGGGACCGGCATGGCGCCGGACGTCGCGGCGCGCGTCTTCGAGCCGTTCTTCACGACGAAGCCCATCGGCAAGGGCAGCGGGCTCGGCCTCAGCATGGTCTACGGCTTCGTCAAGCAGAGCGGCGGCTATGTCCAGATCGAGACGGGCGTGGGCGCCGGCACGGCCGTGCGGCTCTATCTGCCGCGCCCGCCCGCCGAACCGGCGCGCAACGGCGCCGCGGCGCCGTTGGGGACCGAAACCATCCTGCTCGTCCAGGAAGACGATAGGGCGGAACCGGCATCGCAGGTGCGGGCGGTCCTCGACCGGCGCCCCGCCATCTAGGGGACTATTGGCATGGCAAGCATCCTCGTCATCGACGACGATCACCTCGTGCGCGACACGCTCTCGATCATGCTGACCGAGGCCGGCCACACGGTCGCGACGGCGAAGGACGGCATCGAGGGCGTCAAGATGGCCCTTCGCGGGACCTTCGACGTGGCCGTCATCGACATTTTCATGCCCGAGCGCGAAGGCCTCGAGACGATCCGCGAGCTGCGGCGCCGCCCCGGCACGCCGGCCATCGTCGCCATCACCGGCGGCACGCCGCTGCAGATCCACCGGCCGCAGGACCGCGTCCTCGACTATCTGCAGGTCGCGGCCGACCTGGGCGCCGCTTCGACCATCCGCAAGCCGTTCACCCAGGCCCAGCTTCTCGCGGCCGTCGACCGGGCCCTGGCGAGCGCACGCGGGCTCACCGCGCCGGCGGAGAACGCGTAGGGTCTGCGGCTGCGGAGACGTGGACCGGCGCCGTGCGTCCTTCGACAGGCTCAGGATGAGGTAGAGTCTTTATGCCACCAAGATTGCCCCTCATCCTGGGCCTGTCGAAGGTCCTCGTCCTGAGCTTGTCGAAGGACGCGGGATGGTCATACAGCGCTTTTCGCCGGCAAAAGCCCGCTTAGCAGATATCTGCCGATTCAATCCGTCGCCGCGATGCGCTATGGTCGCTATGCAAAACGAATAGGGGATCACCTCATGCATCGGTTGACGCTGCGCCGGCTGGTCGCGCCGGCCTGCCTGGTCCTCCTTGCCGCGCTCGCGCGCATGCACCCGACAGCCGCCGCCGATCCGTTCTACCTCGGCACCTGGAAGATCGATTCGGCGATCGCGGGCCCGTGGGTCGAGACGCCCTTTCCCGACGATACCGCCGAGATGAAGACGCTGGTCGGCAAGTCAATCTTGATCGCGGCCAAGGCCATCAAGGCGCCGAAGACGCTCGCCTGCACCGACCCGCACTATCAGGTGACCGACGCCGGCGCCGACATGCTG
>JBKOWC010000286.1:0-18767 GCA_046724215.1 Pseudomonadota bacterium
CAGCGAGGCCCTGCTGGTGCACAAGGGCAACCCGAAGAACATCCACGGCCTGGACGATCTCTCGGGCGTCAAGATCGCGGTCGAGAACGGTACCACCATCCAGAGCCTGATCGACGAGCAGAACGCGAAATTCGCCGCCGCCGGCAAGCCGGCCGCGAACATCGTCGTCTATCCCAAGGATTCCGACGCGCTGCAGGCGCTGCAGATCAGTCAGGTCGACGTCTACGGGACGACCCTCGAGAGCGCTGCCTATTTCATGCAGAAGGCGGCGAACCTCTTCGATGTCGGCGGCGACCCGTTCGCAAAGATCCTGACCGGCATCGCCGTACGCAAGGGCGATGCCGAACTCCAGGCGGCCATCCAGAAGGCCTTCGACAACATCAAGGCCGACGGCACCTACATGAAGATCCTGAGCAAGTGGCATCTGGAGGGCGATACGCTCTAAGTCCCGGTCATGGCCTTCGACTGGGGTTTCTTCTGGCGCTACCTGCTGGAGCCCAGCTCCGTCTATCTGCACGGACTCTGGCTCACCCTCAGTCTCAGCGTGATCTCCCAGGGCCTCGGCACCCTCATCGGGTTGTTCGCGGCCCTGGGACGGCTGTCGCGCTACGGCGGCATCCAGGCTCCCGTGCGCTTCTATGTCTGGGTGATGCGCGGCACGCCACTGCTCGTGCAGATCGTCTTCCTCTATACGGGCCTGGCGGCCGCCAACCTCTACCGCTTTGAGGACATCGATCTCGGCTTCGTCGTGATCGCCGGCAACATCCAGGCGGCGATCGTCGCCCTCAGCCTCAACGAGGGCGCCTATATGAGCGAGATCATCCGGGCCGGCATCGCCTCGGTCGACGTCGGGCAGACCGAAGCCGCCAAGTCCCTCGGCATGACCTATTGGAAGCTGATGCGCCGCATCATCCTGCCGCAGGCCGCACGCGTGATCATTCCGCCGCTCGGCAACGACTTCAACGGCATGCTGAAGAACACGACGCTCGTCAGCGTCATCGGCGTGCCCGAGCTGCTGCTCGCCACGGAGATGGTGACGTCGGCGACCTTCCGCGTGTTCGAGCTCTATCTCGTCGTGGCGCTCTACTTCCTGACGCTGACGACGGTCTGGGGCTGGGCTCAGCGGTGGATCGAGTGGCGCTTCGGCGAGCCGGCCCTGCGGGAGGCGCGCGGCAACGGCTTCAGCAGTCTGCAGCGGCTGCGCTTCTATCCGCTGCAACGGAATCGCTAGCGGCGATGGCGTCCTCCTCGCTCCTCTCCGCCATCGGCGGGTTGCCGGCTGCGACGGAGGCGACCGTCGTCGAGGCGACGGACGTCTACAAGTCCTTCGGCACGCTTGCGGTGCTGAAGGGCGTCTCGCTCACGGTGCGCCGCGGCGAGGTGGTCGTCGTCGTCGGCGCCTCCGGATCGGGCAAGACGACGCTGATCCGCTGCCTGAACCACCTTGAGAAGGTCGACGAGGGCTGCATCAAGGTGAACGGCCATCTCATCGGCTACCGCGAGCGGAACGGCCGCCTCGTCGAAGACCGCGAGCGCAACATCGCCCGCCAGCGCCAGGAGATCGGCATGGTGTTCCAGCGCTTCAACCTGTTTCCGCATCTGACGGCGCTCGGCAACATCATCGAGGCCCCGGTCCAGGTCCGCGGCCAGCCGCGGGACGAGGCGGTGGCGACGGCGCGCGCCCTGCTGGCGCGCATCGGGCTCGCCGACAAGGAGAATGCCTATCCGGCCCAGCTTTCCGGCGGTCAGCAGCAGCGCGTCGCCATCGCCCGCGCGCTCGCCATGCGCCCCGCCCTCATGCTGTTCGACGAGCCGACGAGCGCCCTCGATCCCGAGATGATCGGCGAGGTGCTGGAAGTCATGAAGGAGCTGGCGCGCGAGGGCATGACCATGATCGTCGTCTCGCACGAGATGGGCTTCGCCCGCGAGGTGGCGGACCGGATCATCATGATGGACGACGGCCGCATCATCGAGGAAGCGCCGCCCGCCCGCTTCTTCACCGCCCCCGCGCAGGAGCGCACCCGCGCCTTCCTGGCCCGCATCATCGACGCCCGCGACGGCGCCCGGCAGACCCGCCGCCACGAAGCCTGACCCCCGACCTCCCCCGCTTGCGGGGGAGGTCGGGTGGGGTCGTGACCGACGTGCATCGCCGGCACGACCCGATTTCCCTTGATTCCGAAAGTCGATTGTTCCTATTATGTTCCCACTTCTGCAGGCAAGGTTGTTTCGCGTTTTCACATGTAGGGGGCGACCGGCAAGTCGCCCGCCTTTTGGAACATGACAGACGGACGGGCGACCTGCCGGTCGCCCCTACGGCGCACGGCATCTCCGCTGGACATGGGGTGCATCGCTCGTTTCTTGCTCCTCCCACTCTGATTCCCCCGCGAAAGCGGGGGCCCAGGAGCAGGCGACGGCGCGGTGGCCCTGGACCCCCGCTTTCGCGGGGGAGTCACGGGGAAAGTCGCGAGATTTCCCCGCTGGACATGGGGTCCATCGCTCGAAAGAAGAACCGCAGAGGCGCAGTAAGAGAATCGCGCGCATCCCTTCTCTGTGTCCTCTGTGGTGAATCTTCCTTCCTTCTCCCCAGGCTCCCGCTGGACATGGGGTTCATCCGCTATTTTTCGGTGCGTCCGGGCGGATGGCCCGCTGCATCCCTTCGCCCTTGGCATCACCCGCAGCCGGGGCCTATGGTAGACGGTAAAGCGGCAGCCATAGCCGCGGTCACCGCAAACGGGGCGCTGATACGATGGCGGACGCGACACCGGCCCTGGTCGTCGAGGACATGCACAAGTGCTTCGGCGACCTGGAAGTCCTCAAGGGCATTTCCATGCAGGCCCACGAGGGCGACGTGAAGGCCATCCTGGGCTCGAGCGGCTCGGGCAAGAGCACCTTCCTGCGCTGCATCAACCTTTTGGAGACGCCGGATTCGGGCAAGGTCTACGTCGCCGGCGAACTCATCCGCATGAAGCCGACGCGCGGCGGCCACGCCGTGCCCGAGGACCACAAGCAGGTCGACCGCATCCGTTCCGAACTCGGCATGGTCTTCCAGAGCTTCAACCTCTGGTCGCACATGACGGTGCTGCAGAACATCATCGAGGCGCCGGTCCACGTGCTGAAGCTGCCGAGGGCCGAGGCCATGAGCCGTGCCGAGGCGCTGCTCGCCAAGGTCGGCATCGCCGAGAAGCGCAACCACTATCCGAGCCACCTCTCCGGCGGCCAGCAGCAGCGCGCCGCCATCGCCCGGGCGCTCGCCATGGAGCCCAAGGTGATGCTGTTCGACGAGCCGACCTCGGCGCTTGACCCGGAACTGGTGGGAGAGGTATTGCGCGTCATGCGGCAGCTGGCCGAGGAAGGCCGCACCATGCTGGTGGTGACCCACGAGATGGGCTTTGCCCGCGAGGTGGCCTCGGAAGTCATCTTCCTCCATCAGGGCCGCATCGAGGAGCAGGGGCCGCCGAAGGAGGTCTTCGGCAACCCGAAATCGGAGCGGCTGAAGAAGTTCCTGGCCAGCAACGTGTCGGCCGGCGGTCACGGGGCGCCGGCGCGACCCAACTGATCCGCGCGGCAGGCGCGGCCCATATCCCAAAGCGATCGGAGAGCAATCTTGAACAACCGCATTCTCACGATTCTGATTGTCGTCGCGATCATCATCATCGGTGGTGTCTGGTACTTTAAGAGCCAGAAGCCCATGGAGCAGCAGGCCGCCGCTCCGGCGGCCTCGACCACGATGGCGCCGGCGCCGAGCGCGACGACCGGGCAGGCCGCGGCACCCGCCGCCTCGACGACGATGCAGGCCGCCGCTCCGGCCGCCGGCCCGATGGCCGGCAAGTCGCTGAAGATCGCCACCGAGGGCGCCTACAAGCCCTTCAACTTCGTGGCGCCGGATGGCTCGCTGCAGGGCTTCGACGTCGATATCGCCAACGCTCTCTGCGCGCAGATGCAGGCCAAATGCGAGGTCGTGAAGCAGGACTGGGACGGGATGATCCCCGGCCTGCTCGCCAACAAGTACGACGCGATCGTCGCCTCGATGTCGATCACCGATGAGCGCAAGCAGAAGGTCGACTTCACCAACAAGTACTACAACACGCCGGCCAAGATCGTGGCCAAGAAGGGCGCCAACCTGCAGATCACCAAGGACGGCCTCAAGGGCAAGACCATCGGCGTGCAGGGCTCGACGATCCACGAGAACTTCATCCGCGACAACTTCGGCGACGTCGCCACCATCAAGGCCTACGACACGCAGGAGAACGCCAATCTCGATCTCGCCGCCGGCCGTCTCGACGCCGTGATCGCCGACAAGGTCGCCCTCGACGAGGGCTTCCTCAAGACCGACCAGGGCAAGGACTTCGAGTTCGTCGGCCCCGATTTCACCGACAAGAAGTGGTTCGGCGAGGGCGCCGGCATCGCCGTGCGCAAGGGCGAGCCCGATCTGCTGAAGGGCCTCAACGACGCCATCGCGGCGATCCGCAACGACGGCACCTATCAGAAGATCGAGCAGAAGTACTTCGCCTATGACATCTACGGCGCGCCCGGCACGTAACCGCTGACGCGACGGCGGCGTCGCTCCGACGGACGCCGCCGTATTCTGGGGGGTCGCCATGTCGGCATCGGCCATTCAAGCGCTCCGCGACTACGCCTGGATGCTCCTGCCCGGTTTCGCCATGACCGTCGCGGTCGGGCTCGTGTCCATGGCGATCGCCATCGTCCTCGGCATCCTCGGAGCGACCGGCAAACTGGCCCGCGGGTTCATCGCGCGCGCATCGGCCACCGCCTACACCACGGTGATCCGCGGCGAGCCCGAACTGATCCTGCTCTATCTGGTCTTCTACGGCGGCGGCAACGTCCTGCAGAAGATAGCCGGAATCTTCGGCTACACCGGCTATATCGAGGTCAATCCCTTCGTGGCCGGTGTCTTCACCATCGGCTTCGCCTACGGCGCCTATGCCACGGAAGTCTTCCGCGGGGCCATCCTTGCCGTGCCCAAGGGCCAGCTGGAAGCGGCCAAGGCCTGCGGCATGAACCGCTGGCTCGTGCTGCGCCGCATCCTGATGCCGCAGGTCTGGCGCTTCGCCATTCCCGGCCTCGGCAACGTGTGGCTGGTGTTGATCAAGGCCACGGCCGTGACGTCGGCGATCGGCATCGAAGACCTGACGCGCAAGGCGCATCTGGCGAGCGGCGCCACCCATCAGGCGTTCCTGTTCTTCCTCCTGACGGCGCTGCTCTATCTGGTGCTCACCGCCGTCTCGAATGTCGTCTTCCATCGGGCCGAGAAGCACGCCAACCGCGGCGTGCGGCGGGCCTGAGCCATGGACCTCGACCTCATCGTCAAGAGCGTGCCGGCCATGCTCTGGGGCGTCCTGACGACGCTGCAGTTGCTCGTGCTGTCCCTCATCATCGGTGCCTGTCTCTGTGCCATCGTCGTTCCGATGCGGCTCTCGCGCCATCGCATCCTGTGGATGCCGACCTATGCCTATATCTTCTTCTTCCGCGGCACGCCGCTGCTGATCCAGCTCTATCTCATCTACTACGGCCTCGGCCAGTTCCACGACTTCTGGGAAAGCATCGGGCTGTGGTTCATCTTCAAGGAAGGCTTCTGGCCGGCCATCATCACCTTCTCGCTCAACACGGCGGCCTATACATCCGAGATCCTGCGCGGCGCCATCCTCGGGCTGCCGCATGGCGAGATCGAGGCTGCCAAGGCCTGCGGCATGTCGCGCCTGCTGCTTCTGCGCCGCATCATCCTGCCGAAGACGGCGCGACTCGTACTGCCGGCCTATTCCAACGAGGTCATCCAGATGATGCTGTCGACGTCGCTCGCCAGCCTCGTCACCATCTACGACCTCATGGGTGTGACCAAGCAGATCTACAACCGCACCTACGCGGTCTATACGCTCTATCCAACCGCCGGCTTCATGTATCTGCTGATGATGCTGGCCCTCACCTGGATCTTCCGCTCGATCGAGTTCCGGCTGAGCGGCCATCTGCGGGAGCGGCCGTCAGCGGAAGGGGTGAAGGGCGAGCCGCTTCCTGCGCTCACGCCGACGCTGCGCTAGGCGGACCCGATGCGGAGGATGGACAACACAGGGGCGGAGGTTTGGTGGAGCTGAGGGGAATCGAACCCCTGACCTCCTCATTGCGAACGAGGCGCTCTCCCATCTGAGCTACAGCCCCACGCCAAGGCCGCAAGTAACGATTCCGGCAGGCCTTTCGAGGTGGCGGACTATGGTCGGCGGCGGCCCCCGATGTCAAGCTTGCGTGGGGCCCCCTTGCATGCCGATGGGGCGGCGGCTAGGGTCGCGCCACTTGCCGGAAACCGCCTGGAGCGCCGATGTATCCCGTCGCCTGGCTCATCTACAATCTCATCAGCATCTATATCTATATCCTGATCGCCTGGGTGATCCTCAGCTGGCTTGTCGCCTTCAATGTGGTTAACACGCGACATCCGTTCGTGAACGCGATCGCCCGCTTCCTGCATGCGGCGACCGTGCCCGCGCTGCGCCCGATCCAGAGGATCGTACCGACCATCGGCGGCATCGATATCTCGCCGATCATCCTTGTCCTGATACTCGGCTTTCTGGAGCAGCTGGTCCTGCGCTACCTCCGGTTCTGACGTGATGATGTCCCCGGTGTCGCCCTTCAGCGTGGCGGGGGACGGAGTCAGGGTGAAGGTGCGCGTGCAACCGCGGGCGCGCCGCAATCGCATCGCGGGGCTGGTGCCGGAAGCCGACGGCGGCGTCGCCCTTAAGGTCGCGGTGACCGAGGCGCCGGAGGCAGGCCGCGCCAATGCCGCCGTTCTGGCCCTGCTGGCCGAGGCGTGGGACGTCGCCAAATCGAAGCTTGCGGTGACCGCGGGGGCCGCTGACCGGCGCAAGACAATCCATTTGCAGGGCGATCCGCAGCGGCTTATGCAGGCGCTCGCAGACTGGCTGAGGCAGACAGGATCGACCGCATGAACGACGCCGCAGGCAAGCCCGACCCCAAGGTGATCGACGGCAAGGCCTTCGCCGAGTCGCTCCGCCGGCGCATCGCTCAGCATGTGGCGTCGCTCAGGACCGAGCACGGTTTCACGCCCGGTCTCGCCGTCGTCCTCGTCGGCGAGAATCCGGCCAGCCAGGTCTATGTCCGCAACAAGGGCCAGCAGACCAAGGAGTCCGGCATGGCCTCCTTCGAGCACAAGCTGTCGGCAGAGACGAGCCAGAAGGAGCTCCTGGCCCTGGTCGACCGCCTCAACAAGGATCCGGCCGTTAACGGCATCCTGGTGCAGTTGCCGCTGCCCAAGCAGATCGACCCGCAGGCCATCATCAACGCCATCGATCCGGACAAGGACGTCGACGGCTTCCACGTCGTCAATGCCGGCCGGCTGGCGACCGGCGGCCAGGGGCTGGTGCCGTGCACGCCGCTCGGCTGCCTCATGCTGCTGAAGGACCGCCTCGGCGATCTCGCCGGCCGCCGCGCCATCGTCGTCGGGCGCTCCAACATCGTCGGCAAGCCCATGGCGCAGCTGTTGCTGGGCGAGAGCTGCACCGTGACGATCGCGCACTCGAAGAGCCGCGATCTCGCCGGCGAGTGCCGCCGCGCCGAGATCGTCATCGCCGCCGTCGGCCGGCCGGAGATGGTGCGCGGCGACTGGATCGCGCCCGGCGCCACGGTGATCGACGTCGGCATCAACCGCATCGACTCGCCGGGCGGCAAGACGAGGCTGGTCGGCGATGTCGCCTACGCCGAGGCCCATGCCCACGCCGGCGCCATCACGCCGGTGCCGGGCGGCGTCGGACCCATGACCATCGCCTGCCTGCTGCAGAACACGCTCACTGCCGCCTGCCGCCAGCGCGGCATTCCGCTGCCCTGAAAAGCCGATAGCCGACAGCCGAGGGCTTCCCATGACCGGCACGATCATCGAACTGGCGATCGCCGCCATCGTCTTCGTCGGCAGCCACTTCGGCATCTCCAGCAGCTGGGTGCGCGACGATCTCGTCCGCCGCCTGGGCGAGCGCGCCTACGTCATGCTCTATTCGGCGGTCTCGCTGATCCTGCTGGCCTGGCTCATCCGGGCCTACAGCACCGTCGCCGATCCGCTTCTGCAGTGGGACCGACCGCGGGCCTTGATCGTCGTACCGGTCGTCGTCATGCCGTTCGCGCTGCTGCTGTTGATCGGCGGCTATACGCAACGCAACCCGACGGCGGTCATGCAGAAGGCGCCTCTGCCGACGGACCGGCCGGCGCCGGGCATTCTGGCCATTACCCGTCACCCGCTGATGTGGGCGATCGGTCTGTGGGCGATCGCGCATATCCTCATCAGCCGCGATCTCGGCGCGCTCATCTTCTTCGGCGCCTTCGCGGTGCTGGCGCTCTACGGCACGCGTGTTCTCGACGCCAAGAAGCAGCGCTCCTGGCCGGCCGAGGACTGGCGGCGTTTCGCGGGCGCGACGTCGAATATCCCCTTCGGCGCCATCTTCACGAGCCGCAACGAGTTCCGCATTGCGGAAGTGGGCTGGTGGCGGCTCATGGCGGCCGGCGTCCTCTACATCGTCCTGGTCATCTTCCACGGCGCCTTCACGGGCGTATCCGTGATCGTGCAGTACTGACGGGGGCCATGTCGTACTGGCGACGCCTCGTTCCCGACGATTTCGCGGTTCCGACGCGGCTCGACGCCGACGGCTTTCACCTGCGCATGCTCACGGTGAACGATCTGGTCAAGGACTACGACGCCGTGATGTCGAGCGAAACGCGGCTCAGGGGTTCGATGAATCCCGACAGCGACTGGCCAACGGGCCTGACGATCGAGGACGACCTGATCGATCTCGGCTGGCATCAGCGCGAGTTCCTGCAGCGCCGCTCCTTCGCCTATACGGTGATGTCGCCGGACGAGTCGGTCTGCCTCGGCTGCTGCTACATCTATCCGAGCGACAAGTCCGGGTTCGAGGCCAAGGCATTCTGGTGGGTGCGGAGCAGCGCATTGGCCGACGGCCTCGACGAGCGGCTCGGCGCGGCGTTCCGCGCCTGGCTGCAGAGCCGCTGGCCCTTCAAGCACGTCGCCTTTCCCGGCCGCGACATCGCCTGGAGCGCGTGGCAGAAGCTCGCTTGACGGTGGTCAGCCGCGTCCCTTCTTCAGCAGGCGCAGCCGCAATGCGTTCAGCTTGATGAATCCGGCGGCGTCGCGCTGGTCATAGGCGCCGGCGTCCTCCTCGAAGGTGACGTGGGCGAGGGAGTAGAGCGACTTCGGCGACTTGCGGCCGACGACGGCCGTATTGCCCTTGTAGAGCTTCAACCGCACGGTGCCCGTGACATTCTCCTGGCTCTTGTCGATGAGGGCCTGCAGCATGAGGCGTTCGGGCGAGAACCAGAACCCGTAGTAGACGAGCTCGGCGTAGCGCGGCATCAGCTCGTCCTTGAGATGGGCGGCGCCGCGGTCGAGCGTGATGCTCTCGATGCCGCGGTGGGCGGCGTGCAGGATGGTGCCGCCGGGCGTCTCGTAGACACCGCGGCTCTTCATGCCGACGAAGCGGTTCTCGACGAGGTCGAGCCGGCCGATGCCGTTGGCCTTGCCGAGTTCGTTGAGGCGCGTCAGCAACGCCGCCGGCGACAGCTTCTTGCCGTCGATCGCCACGGCATCGCCGCGCTCGAACTCGATCTCGACATAGGTCGCCTTGTCCGGCGCCGCCTCCGGGGAAATCGTGCGTTGATAGACGAACTCCTCCGGCTCGTGCCAGGGGTCCTCCAGCGCCTTGCCCTCGGCGGAAATGTGCAGAAGATTGGCGTCGACCGAGAACGGCGCTTCGCCGCGCTTGTCCTTGGCGATCGGGATCTGGTGCTTCTCGGCGAAGTCGAGGAGCCGCGCGCGCGACGTCAGCTCCCACTCGCGCCAGGGGGCGATCACCTTGATGTCCGGATTGAGCGCATAGTAGGTGAGTTCGAAGCGTACCTGATCGTTGCCCTTGCCGGTGGCGCCGTGCGCCACGGCATCGGCGCCGGTCTGGGCGGCGATCTCGATCTGCCGCTTGGCGATGAGCGGCCGGGCGATCGAGGTGCCGAGCAGATACTGACCCTCATAGAGCGCGTTGGCGCGGAACATCGGGAACACGAAGTCGCGGACGAACTCCTCGCGCAGGTCCTCGACGAAGATCTCCTTGATGCCCAGCATCTCCGCCTTCTTGCGCGCCGGCTCCAGCTCCTCGCCCTGGCCGAGGTCGGCCGTGAAGGTGACGACCTCGCAGCGATAGGTCTCCTGCAGCCACTTCAGGATGACGGAGGTGTCGAGGCCGCCCGAATAGGCGAGCACGACCTTTTTGATATCACGGGTCATGGAAGGTCCCTGGGAGATGCAACGGCGGCGGAGTATAGGCGAAGGCCACCCGGTCGCAAGCTGCCGGGGCGATCCTCGGTCTATCGGCCGGTCACCGCCTCGTCGAGGCAGACCACGCTCGCTCGCGCAGGGCAGGCCAATCGGTGAAGGCAAACACCCAGAGCGTGATCAGGTTAAGCAACGGAACCAGCATGAGAACAACCCACCATCCGGAATAGCCGGCCTTGTGGGCGACCCGAACCATCATCCAGATGATGAGCGCGACAACCGGGAGGAAAACGAGCACGAAGAACCAGTGCCAGATGGAAATGTAACCCATGGCGACGTAACCCACGGCGACCTACTCGAATGTCGCGCTGACGTCAGCCTGCGTTCGCGGACGCAGCGACGGCCAGTCGCCGAACGCCAGCAGGCCAACGATCCCGAGCCAGCCCAGGAGGGGTATGAACAGCAGCAGGGAGAGGGCAGGAGGAAAACCCGCCCGGCCAAGGATGCGCCAGAATGGGACGAGCACGATGAGGACGCTGATCAGCCAACCGAACATGCCCATCGGCATTCTCCTGAGCGTTGCATGGGCGAACGGAAACGATATTAAGCAGCTGACGACCCGAAAATCACCTTGCCGGAATCCGCTCCGCCGTTCAATGCTCCGCGAATCGGCCGCGTCCTCGCGGAGAAAGGCGCCACGCGGTTGCGCTAGACTAGAGGAAGGCGGACGGGCTCGCGGCGTCTCAATTCCCGGCAACCGCCGCATCCGCTCCGGCGTCTCGTGGCGTTCCTTGCCCGATCGTTTGCGGCATCTCAATACAGGTGACAGTTCACCAGATGGCGAACATCGCCGTTGCCGATGCTGCGCGTCGCCGGGGGATCGGTGCGGCAGCGGTCCATCACCTTCGGGCAGCGCGGGTGGAAGCGGCAGCCGGGCGGCGGCGCTTCCGGGCTCGGCGGCTCGCCGGACAGCACGATCCGCTGCGCCCGACGCTCCGGGTCGGGTTCGGGCGCCGCCGACATCAGCGCCTCCGTATAGGGATGCGCGGGCTTGGCATAGAGTGCCGTTGCCGTCGTCATCTCGACGATATGGCCGAGATACATGACGGCGACGCGGTCGCTCACATGCTCGACCACGGCGAGATCGTGCGAGATGAAAATATAGGAGAGCCCCAGCCGCTCCTTGAGGTCGAGCAGCAGGTTGAGGATCTGGGACTGGATGGAAACATCGAGCGCCGATACCGGCTCGTCGAGGACGAGCAGCTTGGGCTCAAGTGCGATGGCGCGGGCGATGCCGATGCGCTGACGCTGGCCGCCGGAGAACTCATGCGGGTAGCGCCGGGCGGCCGCGGGCTCCAATCCGACGAGGTCGAGCAGTTCGGCAACGCGCCGCTGCCGCCCGGCGCGATCGCCGATGCCATGGATCTCCAGGGGTTCGGCGATGATGGCGCCGACCGACAGCCGCGGGTCGAGCGAGGCATAAGGGTCCTGAAACACGATCTGCATGTCGCGCCGCTGGGCGCGGAGCGCGCGGCTACCAAGCCGCGTCAGCTCCCCGCCATCGAAGTGGACGGTGCCGGAGGTCGGCTCGATCAGGCGCAGCATGAGGCGCGCCAACGTCGATTTGCCGCTGCCTGACTCGCCGACGATGCCGAGGGTCTCGCCGCGCGCCAGCGTGAGGCTCACGCCGTCGACCGCCCGCGCCACCCCGCGGCCGTCCTTTGCCGGGAAGTGCTTCACCACATCGATCAGCTCGAGCAGCGGTGCCGCCGGCGCACTCGGGGCCGTCATCGGCGGCGACGGTGCGTGGCCGACCGTCGCGGTCGTCGAGACCTCGGTCACGGCACGGGATTCCAGCAGGCGGCATCGTGGCCGTGGACGACCGCCGCCAGCGGCGGCCGCTCGCTCCGGCAGCGATCGAGTGCGCGGCTGCAGCGTTCGACGAAGCTGCAGCCGCTGCCGCGTTTTCCCGGCGCCGGCACGACGCCGGGAATCGTCGGCAGCCGCTGACCGCGACGGCCGCGGCGCGGCGAGGCGGCCAGCAGGCCGGCCGTATAGGGATGGCGCGGACGGCGGAACAGCTCGACCACGGCGGCGCGCTCGACGATGCGGCCGGCATACATGACGACCACGTCCTCGCACATCTCGGCGACGACGCCGAGATCGTGCGTGATGAGCAGGATGGACATGTCCATCTCGCGCTGCAGGCGGCGCAGGAGATCCAGGATCTGCGCCTGGATGGTGACGTCGAGGGCGGTCGTCGGTTCGTCGGCGATCAGCAGCGCCGGCCGGCAGACGAGCGCGATGGCGATCATCACGCGCTGGCGCAAGCCCCCCGACAGCTCATGCGGATACTGACTGAGGCGGCGGTCGGCGCCGCCGATGCCGACCTGCTTCAGGATGTCGATGCTCCACACCCTTGCCATCTTCGCCTCCATGCCGCGATGCAGGCGCAGCACCTCGGCGATCTGGAAGCCGATGGTGAGGGTCGGGTTGAGGCTCGTCATCGGTTCCTGGAAGATCATGCCGATGCGGTCGCCGCGGATGCCGCGCACGGCCGCGGCATCGAGGGCGGTCAGGTCCTTGCCGTCGAACTGGATGTGCCCGCCGTCGACGCGGCTCGGGGGCGACGGCAGCAGCCGCATGATCGACATGGCCGTGACGCTCTTGCCGCAGCCGGACTCGCCGACGAGACCGACGGTACGTCCGGCCGGTACGGCGAACGACACCTCCTCGACCACGCGCACGCGGCCCTCTTCGGTGGCGAAGGAGACCGAGAGGTTCTCGACGGAGAGGAGCGGCGTGGCGTTCATCTATGAAAGCGGGCGGCCGCAGGGGGCCGCCCACGTCGATTGCCCTTGTCGGGGCGACCCCTGTGCGGCCGCCCCGCTCGGGTCACTCGAACACGACCCGCGGGAAGTAGAGCGAGACGATCCAGTTGGGCATGTCGACGATCTCGCTGATGCGCAGGTCGGCGCAGACGCTGCAGAGCATGTAGGCCTCGATCGGCTGCATCTTGTAGCGGTTGGACAGCAGGTCGACCATGCCGCTCACCGCCGCCCTGGCCCCTTCCATGAGATCGGGGCTGACGCCGGTCGTCACCTCATAGCCCTTGGCGTCGAGGTGGCGGCTGACCGGGCCGGCGGTGGTGAAGCGCGGGAACTTCAGGTTGGCGCCCTTGACCAGGTCGAACCTGGCGGCCAGCGAGATCGGGCTCTCGATCGCCGTGCCGCAGACCTCGCCGTCGCCCTGGGTCGCATGCGTGTCGCCGACCGAGAACAGCCCGCCCTTGACCTCGACCGGCAGGTACAGCTCCGTCCCCGCGCTCATGTCGCGGATGTCCATGTTGCCGCCCACCCGGCGCGGCGGCACGATGCTGTGCAGGCCGGGCTCGGCGGGCGCCAGGCCGATCGTGCCGCAGAACGGCTTCAGCGGCACGCGGCCGCCGGGGCCGTACATCGCCGGCGTCAACGCCTGCGCGTCATACTTCCAGATGTGGATCGCCGGCTCCTTGAACTGCTCGGCCAGCAGCCCGAAGCCCGGGATGTTCGCCGTCCACCCCCAGCCCGACGGGGCGAACGACAGCAGCGTCACCTTCACTGCATCGCCGGGCTCGGCGCCGTCGACATAGACCGGACCGGCGACCGGGTTGACCTTCGAGAAGTCGAGCCTGGCGACGTCGGCCACGGTCGATGTCTGTGTGAGCTGCCCGGCCGAGGCGTCCATCGGATGGAACTCGATGCTCTCGCCGGGCTTCACCGTCGCCACCGGCTTGTTGGCATTGTTCCATCCGAAATGACTCTGCTCCTTGTGGATGGTGTGTTTGTGCGGCGCGTTCATGGTGCCTGTCCCTGGATGTACGTCGAGGGGGCGGGTCGCCGGCCCGCCCCTCCTGTTTCGCGTGCTACTGCACGTCCTTGGCGAAGATGTAGTCGTAGTTCACGGGAAGGTGGATCGGATCGGTGAACAGCGCCGCGTCGCCGCCGAGCCGTGCCGAATGGAAAGTATAACGCGTCTCGCTGAAGACCGGCACCCAGGGCGCGTCCTTCATCACGTCCGCGAAGATGCCCTTCCATTTGTCGGCGCGGGCGGCCTGCTGCTCGGCGGTCACCATGGCATCGGCCTCCGCGGCCCGCTGATCAAGGCCCTGGTTGCAGTATTTCGACCAGTTCCAGCCGCCCTCCGCTGCGCCGGAACAGCCGAGGATGGGACCATAGAAATCCGACGGATCCGGATAGTCATCGATCCAGGCCATGCCGCCCGACCAGACCATCGGCGCCGTCCCGTTGCCGCCCGCCGCGATCACCTCGGCCTGGGCCAGCGACTTGATGTCGGCCTTGATGCCGACGGCCGCCAAATCCTGCTGGATCGCCTGGGCGATGCGCGGGTTGGGGTCGACGTTCATGGCATAGAGCTCGGTCGTGAAGCCGTCCTTCACGCCGGCATCGGCCAGGAGCTTCTTGGCCGCCGCCGGATCGTACGGATAGCCGGCGTAGCCCTTGTCATAGCCGGGCATCCCCTTGGGCAGTACCTGATTCGCCGTCACGGCGCGGTTGTTGATGATGCGGACGATGCGGTCCTTGTTGATCGCCATGTTGATCGCCTGCCGCACCTTGAGGTTGTCGAGCGGCGGTGTCTTCACGTTCATCGTAACGTAGACGGTCTGGAGCTGGTCTCCCGCGACGATCAGGTCCTTCGTAGCGGGGTCGTTCAGCAATTCGGTGAACTGCGCCGGCGGAATGCCGTCGCCGACGATGTCGATCTCGCCCTTCTTCAGGCGCAGCACGGCGACGGTTGGATCCTGCCCGAACTCGAAGCTCAGCTTGTCGAGATAGGGCACGCCCTTCTTGTAGTAGTCGGGGTTGCGCTCGAGCTCCAGCTTCTGGCCGGCCACCCAGTCGACGAACTTGAACCCGCCGGTGCCAACGGGATGCTTGCCGAAGTCGGCGCCGGACTTCTCGACTTCCTCCTTCGGTACGACGAAGGCAAAATTGATCGCCATGATGTGGAGGAAGGTGGCGTCGGGCCGGGTCAGCGTGATGACAACCGTCTTGTCGTCAGGCGTGCTGATGCCCGAAAGCTCCGGGGCCTTCTTGTCGCCCACCATTTCGTCATAGCCCTTGATCGAACCGAAGAAGCCGCCGCCGGGGCTCTGGGTCACCGGATTGACGGCGCGCTCGATCGAGTACTTGACGTCGGCGGCCTTGAGCGCTCGGCCATTGTGGAACTTGATGCCGTCGCGCAGCTTGAAGGTGTATGTCTGGCCGTCGTCGCTCATCGTGTAGCTCGCGGCCAGATCGGGGACCAGCTCGGTGGTGCCGGGCTTGTAGTCCATGAGGCCGTCGAAGATGCTTTTGATCACCGACCAGTTCTGCCAGTCATAGCCGATGGCGGGATCGAGCGTCGTGAGGTCGTTGTTGAAGGTGATGACGGCGCCACCGCCCTGCTTCGGGTCGGCCGCCGCCGGTCCCGCCGTGATGATCGCCAATGCGGCGACGGCGGATAGAAGAAAGCGTTTCATCTTGTTCAAGCTCCCTGTTCTGTCATCGATCGCGGGGTCCAAGGGCACGTCGGGCCGCTCCAAGAAGAATTGACCACCGTCGCGCGCGACCCGGCGATCCATGGCTGACGGCGAAGGTTTGTGGCGTCGTACTCGATGCCCGGGCCTTACCCGGGCATGACATGGATGGCTCTGCCTACGGACGGCATTTCACCTCAGGTGGATGCGCGGGTCAATGAGCGGAACGATGAGGTCGGCAATGAGGCTCCCGAGCACGATGAACAGCGCGGCCGTGATCGTAACGCCCATGATGATCGGATAGTCGAGACGCTGGATCCCCTGCTGCCACATCAGCTGGCCGATGCCGGGCCAGCCGAACACCGATTCGACGATGACGGCGTTGGCGATCAGGAACCCCATATCGTAGCCGACCTGGGCGATCACCGGGAGGACGGCGTTGCGCAGCGCATGGGTGATCAGCACCGTCCGCTCCGGCAGGCCCTTGGCGCGTGCCGTGCGGATATAGTCCTGGCGCAGGACATCCAGCATCTGCGAGCGCATGAGGCGCGAATAGGTGCCGCCGCCGGCGATGCCGAGGGTGATCGCCGGCAACACCAGATGGCTCATCCCGCCATAGCCGGACAACGGAAACCAGCCGAGGATATAGGCGAAGAAATAGAGCAGCAGCAGGCCGACGATGAACTGCGGCGCGGAGATGCCGATGAAGGACAGCATCATCACGCTGCGGTCGGCCAATTCGCCGCGTCGCGTCGCTCCATAGATCCCCGCCGGCAGGCCGATCAGGAGCTCGGCGGCGATGCCCGCCGCCATCAGCAGCAGTGTCGCCGGCAGGCGGCCGCGGATCAGCTCGGAGACCTGAGTCTTCTGGGCATAGGAGCGGCCGAGATCTCCCTGCACCAGCCGCGCGACATAGTCCCCATATTGCACTGGGAGAGGCCGGTCGAGGCCGAGCTGGTGGCGGATCTGCTCGCGCGTCTCGGCCGTGGCGTTGCGGCCGGCGATCATGTTGACGGGGTCCGCGGGGATCAGGAAGATCAGGCAGAACGTGACCAGGGTGATACCGATCAGGATCACGCCGGCCGCCCCCAGCCGCCGGCCCAGATAGCGCATCATTGGCGCCCCCGCTGGGTCGGATCGAGCACGTCGCGCATCGCGTCGCCTACGAGGTTGAAGGACAGCGCCAGCAGGACGATGGCCATGCCCGGAAAGAACACCAGCCAGGGCGCGCTCAGGAAATAGGACTGGCTCTCGAAGATGATGTTGCCCCAGGACGGCGTTGGCGGCCGCACGCCGACGCCGAGGAAGGAAAGCATCGCCTCGAACATCACGGTAGTGGCGATGCCGAGCGTGGCGTAGACGAGGATCGTCGGGATCAGGTGCGGGATCAGATGGCGCCAGAGGATGCGCGGCGCCCCGGCGCCGAGCGCCCGCGCCGCCTCGATATAGTCGCGTTCGCTCAGCGCCAGCGTCTCCGCATAGATGACGCGGCAGAGCTGCGTCCAGTTCACCAGCGCGATGACGATGGCGATGATCCACAGGCTGGGCGCGAAGATCGCCGCCAGCGCGATCGCCAGCAGCAGGGCAGGGAATGCCATCATCAGATCGGTGAAGCGCATGATCACGTCGCGGCCGAATCCCTTGAGGTACCCGGCCACGGTGCCGAGCGCGGCGCCGATCAGGACGGCGACGCCGTTCGCCGCCACGCCGACCGTGAGCGAGGTGCGCGCGCCGTAGAGCAGGCGCGAGAACAGGTCGCGTCCCAGCAGGTCGGTCCCCAGCCAGAACTTGCCGTTGGGCGGCAGCGGCGAGCCCTCGAGGGTCAGGCCGTCGAAGAGTTGCTCGTAGGGGCTGTACGGTGCCAGCCAGGGCGCCAGGACGGCCGCGCCGACCACGACGGCGATCACGAAAAGGCCCGCAACGGCCAGCTTGTCTTTCAGGAGGCGACGCCAGGCGGACATGCGGCGCGATTCTTACCCGCCCCCGGCGCCCTTGTCGAAGGGGGTGTTCACCCGCCCGCGATCGGCTCCCTTTTCGACGGCCGCCGACTACTCCGGCGTCGTGATCATGTTCGGTACGTGGTGGTCGATCTCGCAATCGACGCGCGCCGCAAGCCGGATCGTCTTGGCCATTTCCAGCCTGGGCTCCCGCTGGCTGATCTCCTGCACCATCTTGCGGCTGATCGTTTCGGCGAGCAGCCCCGCCGCCGGCACCGACAGGACGAAGGCATCCGGCCCTCCCGTCACGCAGTCCTCGTAGTAGGCGGCGAGCAGGGCAGGGTCCATGCCGCCTGAGCCGCCGGGATGGAGCGTCACGGGCAGACCGTTGATGGTTACGCCGTCGCGCACGACCGCGTCGCGGGCGACGGTCACAGGGGGCCCCCAGTTGTTGGGGCCGTCGCCGGAAACGTCGACGATCCGCCGCGTTCCGGCAAAGCCGTTGTTTCGAAAGAGCAGGTCGGCGAAAAGCAGTGCCGACGAGATCGACGTATCGTGCATTGGCGGGCCGTGCCAGCCGGCAAGGTACGCCGCCGCCGCCGCCGCGCGCGCCGGACCGTCGATCATCTGCCAGGGAATGACGACCCGTTGTTCCGCTTCGCCGCCCCATTCGACATAGGTGAGGGCGATGCGCCCGTACAGGCCGGACTCGATGGCCGCCATGACATCCGGGTCGCGCAGCGCCGCCACGTAGCCGTCGCGCTGCAGCCGAAGCTCCGCCCGATCCATGGACCGCGAAACATCGACGGCGAGGATCAGCTCGACATCGACCGGCAGGTCGTTGCCGTCGGCCCAAGCGCCGTGGTCCGGAGCCAGGGCCAGGGCAAACGCGGCAAGGCGACAAAGGCTCGGGACTCGCATGACCACTCGCGCCACCGCTCGACGTCGCGCGCCTTTCGGCAAAGCGCGTCGGGGACCGAGATACTGAACCAAGTGCGGACGAAATGGCAGCGACATTGCC
>JBKOWC010000297.1:0-4925 GCA_046724215.1 Pseudomonadota bacterium
GGGAGCCGGCCGGACCTTGCTACCGATCGGTGTCAGCCGAGGGGCGAGACGGTCTCGGCCGGCCCGTTCCCGGGACTCTAAACGGTCCCGGGAACGGGCCTCACTCTGCCATGATTCCAACAGACAAGGGGCGAGCGGCGCGCGCCCGCGGTCGCCTGGACTCTAGCGATTTCGCTTATGGCAAGACGGGCGCGCGCAGCGCGCCCCTACAGCCTATTCGGCGGCCTGGGGAATCACCGAGCGCCGCGGGACCATCAGCTGGGCGTCGCCATCGATCACCAGGACATCGCCGACATAGCAGGTGGTGGCCACGGTGATGCGGCCGCGCGCCTTGTCGATGCCGGTAACGGTGACGCGCGCCTTGACGGTGTCGCCGATGCGGACCGGTGCTTTGAACTTCAGGTTCTGGCTGATGTAGACGCAGCCCGGCCCGGGCAGCTTGGTGCCGAGCACGGTGGAGATGAAGCTCGCGGTCAGCATGCCATGGGCGATGCGGCCCTTGAACATCGTCTGCTTGGCGAATTCCTGGTCCATGTGGACCGGATTGACATCGCCGGAGACGCCGCTGAAGAGCACGATGTCCGCCTCGGTGACCGTGCGCGAATAGACCGCCGTCATGCCGAGCGTCACGTCTTCCAGGTACAGTCCGTGCACGTCATCCATCGATGGTCTCCAGCTCCGCGGGTCAGAATGTGACAATTTTGCGGTGCAGTATCCGGTTGCGATGCAAAATTAGCAAGCGCAAATCGGTGTTCCACAAGGTTTATGACTACCTTGCAGGGCAAAAATTAGCGCATGGTTAAGCGTCGCTAGAAGGCATATAGTGCACCGCACCAAGTTCGCCATAGGGCGCGTGCGGCCGGGCGCTCTGCCCGAATTTTGCTTCAGCGGCGCGAGGCGCCTTTTGCGGGGTGCAAGTGCGCCAGTTTGCAGCGTAGGTGCGCCAGTTGGGCTCCGCGCCCCGTCTACCCATGCGCCCGCCGTCGCTTGCCGCGGCTATTCTCCCGGCGCACGGCTCCCTTCGCCGTGGATGCTAATGCGAATGCCGGTACCGGGGGCAACCGGCCCCGGCGCCTTCTCGTACAGCCGTTCCAGCGCCTCGCCGTAGGCCTCGCGGATCTTGTGGCGCCGGATCTTGAGGGATGCGGTGAGCATGCCGTTCTCCGTCGAGAAAGGCCCGCTCGCCAGTATGAACCGCCGGATGCGCTCGATGGTCGAGAGGCGCGCGTTGACGCGGTCGACCGCCGCGCCGACCGCCCGGATGAAGTCGGCGTCGTCGAGGAGCGCGGCAAGAGCGGCGGGCTTCCCGGCGCGGCGGGCCCAGGCGGCGGCGAAGTCGGCGTCGGGAACCAGCAGCGCCACCAGGTGCGGCCGCTTGTCGCCATGAACCATGGCCTGGGCGATCTCCGGCTCCAGGCACAGGAAGCCCTCGACCCGGGCCGGGGAGATGTTGTCGCCGCCGGAACAAACGATGATGTCCTTCTTGCGGTCGGTGATGCGCAGGAAGTTGTCGGCGTCGAGGGCGCCGACGTCGCCGGTATGCAGCCAGCCATCGCGGATGGCCGCCGCCGTCGCCTCGGGATCGCGCCAGTAGCCCGGCGTGACCGCCTCCCCGCGCACGAGGATCTCGCCGTCGCCGGCGATCTTGACCTCGATATCGGCGAGCGGCGGGCCGACCGTGTGCAGCTTCACCTTTTCCGGCGGGTTGACGCTCACCACGGGCGAGGTCTCGGTCTGCCCATAGCCCTGCAGGATGCGGACGCCGAGGGCGGTAAAGAAGAGGCCGATCTCGTAGTTGAGCGCGGCCCCACCGGAGACGAACGCCTTCAGCCGGCCGCCGAAGCGCTGCTGCACCTTGCGGCGGACCAGCCGGTCCACCAGGCGATCGCCCAGATGTTGGAGCAACGGCAGGCGGCCCGCCCGCTCGTAGCGCAGGCGGCCCAGGCTCAACGCCAGATCGAAGAGGCGCCGACGCAATCCGGTCGTCCTCTCCATCGCGCGCAACACGCGCTGGTGCATGACTTCGTAGAGGCGCGGCACGGCCAGCATCAAGGTCGGCCGCACCTCCGCCATGTTGTCGAGCAGGCGGTCGACGCTCTCGGCATAGTAGATCTGGGCGCCGAGCGAGACCGGCAGGAACTGCCCGGCCGTGTGTTCGTAGGAATGCGACAGCGGCAGGAACGACAGGAACACCTCGTCGCCGAGCCCGAAGCTCAGCAGCACCTCGTAGCAGCCGCGCAGGTTGCAGAGGATGGAGCCGTGCGTGTGCATGACGCCCTTGGGCACGCCGCCGGTGCCGGAGGTGTAGATGAGGCAGCAGACATCGCCGCGCTGCAGGCGCGCGACGCGCTCGGCGACCTCGTTCTCCGGCCGCTTGGCGCCCTGCGCCAGCACCTGCGACCAGCTGGCGACGTGGATCGGCGGCTCCTGCGCCAGGTCGAGCGCCTCCATGCTGATGACGAAGGCGAGGTCGGGGCTTTCGAGCGCCGCCGGCAGGAACCGCGGCGCGATCGACTTGCCGGCGATGATGGCGCCCTTGGCGCCGCTGTGCGTCAGCACATGCGTGTGGTCGGCGACGCTGTTGGTGGTGAAGGCGGGGACGGTGATGGCGCCGATCGCCATGATGGCGTGATCGGCGATCAGCCACTCCGGCCGGTTCTCGGCGACGAGCGCGACGCGATCGCCGGGACCGATGCCGAGATCGAGCAAACCGCGGGCGAGCAGGCTCGTCTGCTGGCCGGCCTCGCCATAGCTCAGCGGGCGGAAGGCGCCGCCCTGCTTGCGCCAGAGGAACGGCCGGTCGGCGAGGCGCCGGGTCTGGCCGAAGAACATCTCCGGCAGGCTCGTCACGGACCGGTAATCCATCAACCAATCCCCCATCGGCCAGTCAGGCGGCGGATTTCGTCGCTTGGCGGGCGCCCGTGCGAGCCTTATATCGCTGGTGGGAACAACAAGCCAATCCGGCCGGAGATCATGACGACAGCCCCGACCAGCGCGCGCAGGGCCGCGCCCGACCTCGGCACCTTGCCCGAATGGAACCTCAGCGACCTCTATGCGGGACGGGACAGCCCGCAGCTGCAGGCCGACCTGCGGGAGGCGTCCGAGGCGGCGAAGGCGTTCCGCCTGCGCTTCCAGGGCAAGCTCGCCGGGCTCGACGGCGAGGCGCTCGGCAAGGCAGTGGCGAGTTACGAGACGATGCAGGAGACGCTCGGGCGGATCATGAGCTACGCCCAGCTCGTCCATGCCGGCAACGTCGCCGATCCCGAGATCGGGCGCTTCTACCAGACGATGCAGGAGCGGGTGACCGACATCTCGACCGAGCTGCTGTTCTTCACGCTCGAGCTGAACCGCCTGGACGACGCCGTGCTGGCGGCGAAGCTGAAGGCGACGGCGCTGGCAAAATACCAGCCGTGGCTGCGCGACCTGCGCGCCTTCCGCCCGCACCAGCTGTCAGACGAAGTCGAGCAGCTTCTACACGAGAAGCAGATCGCTGGCCGCGCCGCCTGGACGCGGCTGTTCGACGAGACGATCGCGCATCTGCGCTTTCCGGTCGATGGCCGCGATCTCACGGTGAGCGAGGTCCTGAACCTGCTCACCGACCGCGACGGCGCCAGGCGCAAGGCGGCGGCGAAGAGCCTCGGCCGGGTGCTCGCCGCCCATCTGCGCGAGTTCTCGCTCATCACCAACACGCTCGCCAAGGACAAGGAGATCGAGGACAAGTGGCGCAAGTTCGCGCGGCCGGTATCGTCGCGCAACCTCGCGAACTTCGTCGAGGACGACGTCGTCGATGCGCTGGTCACCGCGGTCAAGGCGGCGTTTCCCGAGCTCTCGCACCGCTACTACGCGCTGAAGGCGAAATGGTTCGGCGGCGACCGGCTCGACTATTGGGACCGCAACGCGCCGCTGCCCGAGGACGCCGACCGCAGCATCGCCTGGACGGAGGCGACGCAGACCGTGCTCAGCGCCTATGCGGCGTTCTCGCCGGACCTGGCCAAGATCGGCCGCCAATTCTTCGAGCGGCCCTGGATCGACGCGCCGCCGCGGCCGGGCAAGGCGCCGGGCGCCTTCGCCCATCCGACCGTGCCGAGCGCGCATCCCTATCTGCTGCTCAACTATCACGGCAAGACGCGCGACGTGATGACGCTGGCGCACGAGCTGGGCCACGGCGTGCACCAGGTGCTGGCGGCGCCGCAGGGCGCGCTCATGGCCGACACGCCGCTGACGCTGGCGGAGACGGCGTCGGTGTTCGGGGAGATGCTGACGTTCCAGGCGCTGCTGAAGCAGGAGAGCGATCCGAAGCGCCGCCGCGTCCTCTTGGCCTCCAAGGTCGAGGACATGCTCAACACGGTCGTGCGGCAGATCGCCTTCCACGAGTTCGAGCGGCGCCTGCATGACGAGCGGCGCGTGGGCGAGCTGACGGCCGAGCGCATCGGCGACATCTGGATGGACATCCAGCGCGAGAGCCTGGGGCCGGCGCTCCGCTTCGACGACGACTACCGGGTCTTCTGGACCTACATCCCGCACTTCATCCATACGCCATTCTACGTCTACGCCTACGCGTTCGGTGACTGCCTGGTGAACTCGCTCTACGCCGTCTACCAGGGTGCCTCGCAGGGGTTTGCCGCGAAGTACCTGGACATGCTGCGCGCCGGCGGCACCAAGCGGCACAAGGAGCTGCTGGCCCCCTTCGGCCTCGACGCCGCCGACCCGGCGTTCTGGGCCAGGGGCCTGGGCGTCGTGCGCGGCTTCATCGACGAGCTGCAGCGGATGTAGGGCGCTTCGACCCACTGGTGCGAACGTTACAGATGTATCCTCAATTCATGATTCCCCCGCGAAAGCGGGGGTCCAGGGCAAGTGACGTTGCGGTAGCCCTGGACCCCCGCTTTCGCGGGGGAATCAACCGGAATTCGATGCGCGAGGAGCTG
>JBKOWC010000106.1:0-5107 GCA_046724215.1 Pseudomonadota bacterium
GTTCAGGACCGGACCCAGTTGGATTGGAGCAATCCTGCGGCGGTTCCTGGCCTGGTCGGAACGGTCACGGCAGCGTCAGGCCCTGAGCGGACTGGACGACGCGATGTTGAAGGACATCGGATTGTCGCGCGCCGATATCGAGTTCGAATCGGCCAAGCCGTTCTGGCGCGAATAGCGCCTCGCGCATTTCCGAGAGATCGAGAGGCCCGTCATGGAACTTCCGCTCTATCAGGTCGACGCCTTCGCCAGCCGCCTGTTCGCCGGCAATCCGGCCGCGGTCTGTCCGTTGTCGCGATGGCTGCCGGACGCCACCATGCAGGCCATCGGTGCCGAGAACAATCTCTCGGAGACGGCGTTCTTCGTGCCGCGCAACGGCGACTACGACCTGCGCTGGTTCACGCCGACGATCGAGACCGATCTCTGCGGTCACGCCACGCTGGCGAGCGGCTTCGTCGTCATGACGCGCCTGGCGCCGGGGCGCAGCGAGGTGCGCTTCCACACCAAGAGCGGCCTCCTCGTCGTCACCCGCCGCGGCGACCGCTTCGCGCTCGAGCTGCCGGCGCAACCGCCCGTCCCGGTCGCCATGCCCGCGCGCTTCCTCGACGCCCTCGGGCGCAAGCCGGCACAGGTCCTGGCCGCGACCAAATATCTCGCCGTCTACGACAGCGAGGCCGACGTGGCGGCCCTCCGTCCGGACCTGGCCGTGCTCGCGGACATCGATCGCGACGGCGTCGTCGCCACGGCGCCCGGCCGCGATTGCGACTTCGTCTCCCGCTACTTCGCGCCGCACGCCGGCATTCCTGAGGATCCGGTCACCGGGTCGGCGCACTGCACGCTGGTCCCCTATTGGTCGAAGCGGCTCGGCAAGCAGACGCTGCAGGCGCGCCAGATCTCGCGACGCGGCGGCGAGCTGAGCTGCGAGGACCGCGGCGAGCGCGTCAGCGTCGCCGGCAACGCGGTGCTCTATTTCGAGGGCAAGATTCATGTCTGATGCCGCGCTCGCCGCGCGCGTCCGGATCGCGCCCGCGCAAGGGGCGGCGGACGTCGCGGTCGTGCGCGAGCTGTTCCGCGAATACGCCGATGGGCTCGGCGTCAGCCTCTGCTTCCAGGGATTCGACGAGGAGCTGGCGACGTTGCCTGGCGCCTATGCGCCGCCGCGCGGGATCCTGCTGCTCGCCCGCCGCGGCGATGATGTCGCCGGATGCGTCGGTCTGCGGCCGCTCGACGAGAACCGCGGCGAGATGAAGCGGCTCTATCTCCGGCCCCGTTTTCGCGGCACGGGCCTCGGCCGCCGCCTCGCCGAAGCGGTCATCGCCGCGGCCCGCGCCGCCGGCTATCGCTCGCTCGTCCTGGATTCGCTGGCCTCGATGGGCGCGGCCCGCGCCCTCTATGACAGCCTCGGGTTCGGCGCGATTCCGGCCTACTACGACAATCCGCTGCCCGGCGTGCTCTACGCCGCACTCGACCTCGGGCGCTGACGCGCAAGATTCGGAGACAAGCCGCGGATATCGGACCGGCGCCTGCGTATCTAGTGTCCCGCTCCGTCAACAGCGCGAATGGAGATGCCGATGCGGTCGATCATTCCCACCGTCAACCATGCGCCGTCGCCGCGGCCGCGGCTTCCGTCCATCGCCTGGGCGACGGCATTGCTCCAGCTGTTCTGGCTCTGGCGCGACCGCGCGCGCGAGCGCCGCCAGCTGCTGCAGATGGGCGACGACATGCTCAAGGACATCGGCATCTCCCGCGTCGACGTGGAACGGGAGTACGTCAAGCCCTTCTGGCGGGCCTAGCCGGCGCGACCATGCTGCACTGCGTTGACGCGGTGCAGCATAGCCCATAGGATCGCGCCCTCATCGATCACCGGCGGGGATCCAGCCGCATGAAGCCAGCCGTTCGGCCGCGCCGGCCGCAATTCTCCTCGGGTCCGTGCGCCAAGCGGCCGGGCTGGTCGGCGGCGGCGCTGGCCGATGCCTGCGTCGGCCGTTCGCACCGCTCCGACGCCGGCCGCTCCAAGCTGGCGGAAGTCATCGCCCTCAGCAAATCCATCCTCGGCATCCCCGCCGACTACCGCCTCGGCATCGTCCCCGGTTCCGATACCGGCGCCGTCGAGATGGCGCTGTGGTCGCTGCTCGGCGCCCGCGGGGTCGACGTGCTGGCCTGGGAGGCCTTCGGCAAGACCTGGGTCGGCGACGTCGTCCAGCAGCTGAAGCCCGGGGACGTGCGCGTCTTCGAGGCCGATTACGGCAAGCTGCCGGACCTGCGCCAGGCCGATCCGGCGCGCGATATCGTCTTCACCTGGAACGGCACGACGTCAGGCGTGCGTGTCCCGAACGGCGACTGGATCGCCGCCGATCGTCAGGGTCTCACCATCTGCGACGCCACCTCCGCCGTCTTCGCCATGGATCTGCCGTGGCCGAAACTCGATGTCGTCACCTGGTCCTGGCAGAAGGTGCTGGGCGGCGAGGCGGCGCACGGCATGCTGGCGCTCTCGCCCCGCGCCGCCGCCCGCCTCACCAGCTACACGCCGCCCTGGCCGCTCCCGAAGCTCTTCCAGATGAGCAAGGGCGGCAAGCTGATCGACGGCATCTTCAAGGGCGACACCATCAACACGCCCTCTTTGCTCGCGACCGAGGACGCCCTCGACGGCCTGCGCTGGGCGCAATCCATGGGCGGCCTGCCGGCCCTCATCGCTCGCAGCGAGGCCAACCTTGCCGCCATTGCCGCCTGGGTCGACAAGGCCGGCTGGCCCGCCTTCCTGGCCGAGGACCCGGCGACCCGCTCCTGCACCTCCGTGTGCCTGAAGACGCGGGACCCGGCGCAGGGCCCCGCCGCCGCGCGCATCGCCGACCTCCTCGAATCCGAAGCCGTCGCCTACGACATCGGCGCCTATCGCGACGCCCCGCCGGGCCTCAGAATCTGGGCCGGCGCGACGGTGGAGACCGCCGACCTCGAAGCCCTCTTTCCCTGGCTCGACTGGGCCTGGACCGAAGTGCGGAAGAATTGACGATGGTTTGGCCATCTTGTAGGGGCGGGTCTAAGACCCGCCCGCAACAGACCAAATGTCCGCGTGCCGTGCGGCGGCACGAGGGCGGGCCTGAGACCCGCCCCGACACGCATTGAGGAGCGTTCATGCCCAAGGTCCTGATTGCCGATGAGCTGAGCCAACGCGCCGTCGCCATCTTCTGCGAGCGCGGCGTCGAGGCCGAGGTGCGCACCGGCCTCAAGCCGGACGCGCTCAAGGGTATCATCGGCGATTATGACGGGCTGGCCGTGCGCTCGGCGACCAAGGTCACGGCCGACATCCTCGACGCTGCCCCGCGCCTCAAGGTGGTGGGTCGCGCCGGCATCGGGGTCGACAACATCGACGTGCCCGCGGCGACCCAGCGCGGCGTCGTCGTCATGAACACGCCGCACGGCAATTCCATCACCACGGCCGAGCACGCCATCGCCATGCTCTTCGCGCTCGCCCGCCAGATCCCGGCCGCCGACAAGTCGACGCAAGCCGGCAAATGGGAAAAGTCGCGCTTCATGGGCGTCGAGCTTACCGGCAAGACGCTCGGCATCGTCGGCTGCGGCAACATCGGCTCGATCGTCGCCGAACGCGCCCACGGCCTCAAGATGCGCGTCATCGCCTTCGATCCCTTCCTCTCCGACGAGCGCGCCCGCGACCTCAATGTGCAGAAGGTCGACCTCGACGATCTGCTCGCGCGCGCCGATTTCATCACCCTGCACACGCCGCTCACGGACTCCACGCGCAACCTGATCGACGCCAAGGCCTTGGCCAAGACCAGAAAAGGGGTCAGACTCATCAACTGCGCCCGCGGCGGCCTCGTCGTCGAGGCGGATCTCAAGGCCGCCATCGAATCCGGCCACGTCGCCGGCGCCGCCCTCGACGTGTTCCTCGAGGAGCCGGCGAAGCAGAACGCGCTCTTCGGCCTCGAGCAGGTGGTGGCGACGCCGCATCTCGGCGCGTCCACGACGGAGGCGCAGGAGAACGTCGCCGTACAGGTGGCCGAGCAGATGGCGGATTTCCTGCTGACCGGCGCCGTCTCCAACGCCCTCAACATGCCCGCGGTCACCGCCGAGGAGGCGCCGAAGCTCCGGCCATACATGCAGCTCGCCCAGCTGCTCGGCTCCTTCGCCGGCCAGCTCACTCATTCCGGCCTCAAGGAGGTGACGGTCGAGTACGAGGGCCACGCCGCCGAGCTGAACACGCGCCCGCTCACCGCCGCGGCGCTTGCCGCCCTGCTGACGCCGATGCTCGACAGCGTCAACATGGTCAACGCGCCGCTGCTGGCGCGCGAGCGCGACATCGAGGTGACCGAGATCAAGCATGACCGGCCCGGCGACTACCAGTCGCTCATTCGCCTCGCCGTCACGACCGATCAGCGCACGCGCGACGTCTGCGGCACCCTCTTCGGCGGCGACAAGCCGCGCATCGTCGAGATCAATGGCATCCGCATTGAGGCCGAGCTCGGCCGCCACATGCTCTATACGACCAACGAGGACAAGCCCGGCTTCATCGGCCGCCTCGGCACGCTCCTCGGCGAATCCGGCGTCAACATCGCGACCTTCCATCTCGGCCGCAGCGCGCCCGGCGCCGATGCCATCGCCCTCATCGAGGTCGACCAGCCGCTCCCCGACGCGCTCCTCGCCAAGGTCCGCGCCATCCCCGGCGTCGTCCAGGCCGAGGCGCTGGCGTTCTGACCCGCGGCCGCCATCCGAAGGACCACCGAACCATGCGCTTTGGATCCGACCCCGTGCGGAGTGGTGTGTGCGCGCAAGTTCACTGGGCATGAGAACAATGCCTTCGCCCTGCCGGAAGAAGCCGGCCATCCCTTCGGAGTCATTGCGTTCGGCAGCAACTACATGTGGCGGATCGACGGCCACTGCGAGAGAGAGCGTTAGATCGTTATCCGAGCGAGTTGCTCACTGCTCTGCACTCATTGATTCCCCCGCGAAAGCGGCTAGGGCATCTACACATTTTTGAATGCCCAGCCAGCAGCGAAGGCACGGAAGTAGGTCAAGCCATGGTGGAAGGTGATCGGGCCGGGCGGTTTGGGTTCGTATTCGTGCCAGCCGCCGAGCTTGGCGATGACCCAAGCGG
>JBKOWC010000112.1:0-5585 GCA_046724215.1 Pseudomonadota bacterium
AACGCGAACCACAGGGGGACGGCTGCAACCGTGAGCGCGACGCCCATTGCGGGCTCCCCAGCCGGCGAAAACGCCCAGTCCAGCGCCGCCCTGACGTTGTCGATCAGATGGCGATAGCGCTCCCGCCATTCGGCCGCCGGCTGGGTTTCCCAGTCGGACTGGGCCTGCTCGAGCAGCGCTCGGTAGTGCTCGCCGTGCCGCCGCGCCAGCCGGCCGAATTCGCCGCTCTCCTCGATCTTTACGAGCACGTAGGCGCGGGTCGTGTCGAGGAGGCGATAGAGCGCGATCGGTCCCTCCACGCCCGCCGAGACCAACGACTTGGCGACGAGGTCGGCGACGGCGTCGACGACTTCCGCCGAGGATGCCTCGTCGCTTGCCAGGACGGCGCTCGCCGATTCCATGGTGAATGTGCCGGTGAAGACTGCCAGGCGACGGAGCACGAGGCGCTCGAATTCGGGAAGGAGCGAATAGCTCCAATCGAGCGTCGCGCCGAGAGTCCGGTGCCGGGGCAAGGCCGTGCGGCGACCTTGCATAAGCAGTTGGAAGCGGTCGTTCAGCCGTGCCGCCAGCCCGGCGACCCCGAAGACATCGACGCGGCTCGCTGCGATCTCTATGGCCAGGGCCATGCCGTCGAGGCGCCGGCAGATGTCGGCGACCTGCGGCGCCTCCGCATCCGTGAGATCGAAGGCGCCGAGACTCGCCGCGGCACGTTCGACGAACAGCTGGATCGAAGGGAATTGGAGCGCCTCGGATGCCTTGAGCCCCACGGTGTCGGCTGGAAAGGCCAGCGGCGGCAGCCGATGCACGCGCTCGCCTTCGGCCCGCAACGCCTCGCGGCTGGTCGCCAGAACGTGGATCCCCTTTGTGCCCTTGAAGATTTCTTCGGCCAGCATCGCGGCGGCCTCGA
The DNA here is from genome assembly GCA_046724215.1 of Pseudomonadota bacterium. Classification (GTDB taxonomy): domain Bacteria; phylum Pseudomonadota; class Alphaproteobacteria; order Dongiales; family Dongiaceae; genus JBKOWC01. Next base: position 908 of record JBKOWC010000112.1, read on the forward strand.
TGACGTGCTCGCAGCTGTCGAGCACGACGAGCAGGTCCTTCTCCTTGAGAAAGGCGATCAGGCTTGCCAGCTGCTTCTCGGAAGGAATGCCGATGCCGAGCAGGGCCGCAAGAGCGCTGGGCACGAGGAGCGGATCGGTCAGGGGCGCCAGATCGACGAAGCGGACGCCGTCCCTGAACGAACCAAGGAGTCCGTTGGCGACGGCGACCGCCACGGTCGTTTTTCCGATGCCGCCAGGGCCGACGATCGTCACGAAACGGTGAAGCTTCACCTGTGCGGCAAGGGCGGGGACGACATCGGAACGGCCGACCACATGCGCCAACGGAACCGGCACGTCGATCGGCCGCTCGACGACCTTGGGGACGGGGATTGTCTCCTCCGCCTCCTCCCTCACCGAGACAGGGGCGACGAAGCTGTAGCCGCGGCCCGGAGTGTTGGTGATGTAGCGGTTGCCCCCTTGGCCGTCGCGCAGGGCGCGACGCAACGCGGCAACGTGAACCCTGAGATTGCCTTCCTCGACGAACGTATTGGGCCAGACGCGACGCATCAGGTCCTGATTGCTCAGCAGCTGTCCGGCGCGCTCAACGAGCGCTATCAGGATCTCGCAGGCGCGACTGCCCAGGTGAACGGGCTCGTCGCCATCGAGAAGCAGTTGTCGGGCCGGCAGGAGTCGGAATGGTCCAAACGCCACTTGCCCCGCCCAATCCACGGCACGATCGGACATCATGTGTTCGTATCAATTCCAACTGCTTGACGAGCCGGGCAAGCAATAGCGCCCAGACGTGTCGAATGTCCATCCGACGACAAGGCCGCGAGACGCCAACGATACGCCCGGCATGGCACTGGCCTGCTGCACGCAGTCGCTCGCCGCTACGCCGAAGATAGGCCGCGGAGTCTCACTGAACGGTCGCCGAGGTTGGTAGGCGTAGCGCTCCCCGGGCACTCCCAGGGTTCCATGGAACTGCTCCTCCCCACAATCGCATCCTGCAGCTGTTAATGTGACAGTTCGATGTCGCTCTCGGAATCACACAGATACGTCACACCGAAGGCGTAAGGTATTGTTTTTTCTGAATTTATCCGGTCCTTCAGAGCGCTTCATACATCTTAACACCGCTTAACTCGACCCTGGTGTCGGGTCCGCCTAGGTTTTGAGCTCGAGGCAACGCTGGCCTGCGACTATCGAACTCATCCGGGAGGGTTCCGATGTTCCTAGCTCCGGCTTCCGATCAGATCACAAGCTCGACTGCCCGATACGCAGCCGCCGTGGCGACCCAACAGGGGTCGCGGACACCAACCGCCGAGCCGCCCGCCGGACAACAGGATCTCGCGGAGCGTGGAAGACTCGCGGCCATCGTCATCAAGCTTCTCGATGACGCCGGTGACGCGATCTACCGCGATCGCGACGCCGCGCGGAGCTGCATCGCCCGCGCATCGGCGCTTCTCCGAGACGACATCCGCCATGAACCGGCGTCGGTGACGATGGTGCAGGGGGGCTTGGCCCCTTGGCAGATCGCGCGCGTCAAGGCCCACGTCGAGACCCATCTCGATGCGACGCTTCGGATGCGCGATCTGGCCGCAATCGCGCGCCTGAGCGCCGGGCATTTCTCCCGCTCGTTCACGCGCAGCTTCGGCGTCGCCCCGTTCGCATACGTCGCCGGCCGCCGCTTGGCGCGCGCCCAGGCGATGATGCTGACGACCGATGAGCCGCTCTCGCAGATCGCGCTCGCCTGCGGGCTCTGCGATCAGTCGCATCTGACGCGGCTGTTCCGCCGCCACGTCGGCACGAGTCCGAACGCCTGGCGGCGAAGCCACAAGGGCGATCCGGATGCGCTGCCCGCAGGGCCGACGCCAACGCCGGAGATCCGGTACCTGCCATCGGGCCCCGAGTCTGTCGTGCCTCTTCGGACGTATGCGTCCGGGCGCTAGTTCCGCCGTCGTTGCGCAAGGCATGCAGGAATTCGAAATGGGAGAGCCGAAATGTTGAAACTGGCATTGACCGCAACACTTGCGACCGCCGCCTTTTCTGTCGTTGCGCAAGCCGGCCCCGCCTGCGGGAAGCGCGACGATGTCCTGGCGCAACTGTCCCAAAAATACAAGGAGGCGCCCGTCGGCATCGGCGTGGCCGGCAATGGCGGTCTCATCGAACTGTTGACCGCCAGCACGGGATCCACCTGGACGCTGATCATAACCATGCCGAACGGGCCGACATGCCTGTTGGCGGCAGGACAGGACTGGGAGTCGCAGCAGGCGGCAGTGCCCAGCGGGCCGAGCATCTAGGCACTCCTCGACCGACGGAGAATCGAATGAACGGAAAGATCGTCGTTGCGCTCGCATTGATTGGTCTGGGTGTTTCTGATCGTGCGAATGCCGTATCGGAAGTCGGCGACAGCGTGGCGGTTGCGGCGGCGTCGCACGATCCGGTCACGCCGGCTCAGCTGCCGCCAACCCGGCTCGCGGAAGGCGGCAAGCTAGGGGACAAATCCCCCGCCGGCCAGGCGGGGGGCCGCTATGGAATCGGTGCCGGACCCCGGCTGCTGAAAGGCGATGAGTTCATCACCGTGATGCAGAACAACACGCTATCCGGCACCACCCCCGCAGGCGCCGCCTTCAATGTCTATTTCCTGCCGGGCGGCGCTGTCAGTTACAGGGACGCAACGGGTGCCCGCGACACCGGCGTGTGGCACCTGGACAATGGCGGCGTCTGCGTCGACTGGCGGAATCCGGGGGACAAGGCGCAGGGCTGCTTTCGCGTCCTTGTCGACGGCGACAGGGTCACGTTGGAGGGGCCGTCGGGGAGCAGTCGCGCAACGCTACGCGGTGGCATTTCCGAGACGTTTCTGAAAGGCGCAGAGCAGTAGGGCGATCGCGGGCAGATTTGCAGTCGGTGACGGCACACCGACCTGGCCTCCGTTGCGGCTGGCCGCCGCTCCTGCCGGATATCGACGCCCAGCCGCTACAAATCGCAGCAGCGTCATCCAAGCGCCCCCTTTGTCGAAAGGGCAGGCTGGTGCGGGCACGGGTGGAGGGCTCATCCTATGCAGATTCTCATGGTGCTGAGCTCGCACGATCGGGTCGGCGACAATGGACCAAAGACGGGCTTCTGGCTGGAGGAATTCAGCGCGGCCTACTACGCCTTCAAGGATGCCGGGGCGGAGATCACGCTGGCATCGCCGGCCGGTGGTCAGCCGCCCATTGATCCGCGAAGCGATGGATCAGACGACCATGCCGAGATCGTGAAGCGGTTCAAGGGCGATCAGGAAGCACGAACCGCGCTTGCGGACACGCTCGAGCTCCAACAGGTGGCGCCCGAGGACTTCGATGCTGTCGTCTATCTCGGCGGTCACGGCGCGATGTGGGACCTCGCGGAAGACCGTGTCTCTCAGGCGGTCATCGCCGCGGTTCACGCCGCCGGAAGGCCGCTCGCCCTGGTCGGCCATGGGCCCGCGGCGCTGCGACACGTTGTGGATGCCGGTGGCCGTCCCCTGGTCGAGGGTCGTCGCGTCACGGCATCCGCAAATTCGGAAGAAGAGGCAATGGGCTTGACCGACTCCCTGCCATTTCTCCTGCAGGACGAACTTGTCAGGCTCGGCGGCCTCTACAGCAAGGGGCCCGACTGGATTTCCTATGTCGTGCGCGATGGCACTCTGATCACTGGCCAGAATCGCCGCTCTGCGGGCGATGCCGCGAACGCGATCCTGGAGATCTTGCGCCAATCCGAGTAACCACGACGGGCGTTCTGCCCACACAAGTGCCGCAGCGACTGGATCGCGCTGGTCGGCCTCCACGGCCATCCTCCCAGCGCGCGACTCCACGATCGAGCGCAGACGCAACCCGCATTGCTTGAACCGTCCCAAATTGATCCGAGCCATACAAGAAGCCGGGCGGAAAACTGGCCCATCTTGTGGTCGTTGGCTTCGCAAAGGAGACTTACCATGTCCACGCCATCGTCATCGCCCACACGGCGCGAACTACTTGCCGCCACGGCTGCCGCCGGGGCCATCGGCATGCTTCCCGGGATGCTGAGCGCGGCGGCGGGCGACGACTCGCTCCGCCCCTTCACCGCCAGCTTCAAGCAGGGCGAGATCACCGAGCTTCGCCGGCGCATAGCGGCAACGAAGTGGCCGGACCGCGAACAAGTCAACGATGCCTCGCAAGGCGTCCAGCTGGCGACGACGCAGGCGCTCGCACGCTATTGGATGAACGACTACGATTTCGGCCGGCTCGAGCGGAAGCTGAACGCCTACCCGAACTTCATCACCGAGATCGACGGTCTCGACATCCATTTCATCCACGTGCGCTCGCGCCATGAGAACGCGTTGCCGATGATCGTCACGCACGGCTGGCCCGGTTCGATCGTCGAGCAGTTGAAGATCATCGACCCGCTGACCGACCCCACCGCCCACGGCGGCACGGCGGCGGATGCGTTCCACCTCGTGATCCCGTCGTTGCCGGGCTACGGCTTCTCCGGAAAGCCGACCGCGCCGGGGTGGAATCCCGTGACCATTGCTCGCGCGTGGCCGAAGTTGATGCAACGCCTCGGCTATACGCGGTACGTGGCGCAAGGCGGCGACTGGGGGAATGCCGTCTCGGAGGTGATGGCTCTGCAGCGGCCGCCGGGACTGATCGGCATTCATACCAACATGGCGGCTACCGTTCCGCCCGACATCTCGCGGGCGCT